>CAYSGA010000084.1:0-7842 GCA_964430165.1 uncultured Eubacteriales bacterium | reverse complement strand
CCACGTCGTTGGCGCGGTGACGTTGAGGGTGTAGGTGAGCGTCGTGGCGTCGGCAATGGCGAACGGGACGGAAATGAGCCGGGCCAGGGTCTCGGCCATCAAGGTTTTTCCGGTCCCGGTCGGGCCGATCAGGAGGATGTTGCTTTTGGAGATTTCAACTTCCAAGGAGCCCCGTGGAAATCGGATCCGTTTGTAATGATTGTAAACGGCCACCGCGATCTTTTTTTTGGCCAGTTCCTGGCCGATGATGTGTTCGTCCAGGCCGGCTTTAATTTCGGAAGGCGTCGGCAGGATTTCGGGAAGGTCGTTTTCCCGGGTTTCCGGCGCGGGTACGTTCTTGACCAAGGAATGGGCCGCTTCCACGCACATATCGCAGATGAACACCCCTCCCGGGCCGGCGATCAGTTTGCGCACTTCCGCCGGCGTCCGGTGGCAGAAATTGCACTGCCCCGGCGCGTTGGTCCGGTCCCGCGTGGATTCGTCCATGGTCATCTCTCGCCGTCCGGCTTGGATTTCGGGCCGGCACTCGGGCCGGTCCGCCGGATCATTTTTTAGCGGCGCCCCGCGACGCGTAAATCCCGTCGAGGAGGCCGTAATCCCTGGCCTGCGGCGCCGTCATGATGAAATCCCGTTCGATGTCGGACTGGATTTTCGATTTCGATTGGCGCGTATGTTTAACCAGTATCTGGTAAAGCGTTTCCCGCATCCGGAGGATTTCCTTGGCCTGGATGGCGATGTCGGACGCCTGTCCCTGGGTTCCCCCGAACGGCTGGTGCAGAAGAATCCGGGCGTTCGGCAGGGCGAACCGTTTGCCGGCCGTCCCCGCCGAGAGCAGGACCGCGGCCATCGAGGCCGCCTGGCCGACGCAGATCGTCGCGACGTCGTTGCCGATGAACTGCATCGTGTCGTAGATCGCCAGGCCGGCGGTGATGCTGCCGCCGGGCGAATTGATATAAAGCGATATCTCTCGTTGGGGGTTTTCCGCCTCCAGGTAGAGCAGCTGGGCGATAATTTGATTGGCCGAATCGTCGGTGATTTCGCTCCCCAGAAAGACGATTCCGTCCTTGAGCAGACGGGAATAGATGTCGTAAGCCCGTTCCGAGCGGCCGTCCTGTTCAACGACAAAGGGGATAAGTGTCATGGCGGAAAAAGTGATGGGTCACTCTATTATAGACTGGGCAATTAAAAAGTCAACGGTACGACGGGAAAGAAGGGTTCCCTTCAGCCCGTCCCGATGGCCTTCTTCCTGGAACGTTTCCATCACCCGGGCGAGGGGAAGGTTGTTGGCCTCGGCGATGGTCTTGATCTCCGCGTCGACGTCCTCCTCGGTCACCGCAAATCCCTCGGCCTGGGCGATCTTGCGGATGACGAGATGTTCCTTGAGGTTCTGCTCGGCCTGTTCCCGGGCCCTGGCCCGGATCGATTCCACCGCTTCAGGGGTGAAGCTGCGGCGAGGCAGTTGCGTGGCGATGTTTTTAAGAACGACCTCCATTTCCTCTTCGACGACGCTCCCGGGCAGGGTTATCGAGGCCTTGTCGATGACCGCCTGGATCGCCTCCCGAGAGGTCTCCCGGCGGGCGTTCTGGCGTTTCAACGCCTGGAGCTCCGTCCGAACCTTGTCGCGCAGCACGGCCAGCGATTCCTCGCCCATGCGCTTGGCCAGTTCGTCGTTGACCTCAGGCGTGACCGTCTCCCGGACCGAAAGGACTTTCATCGTGAAGGCGATGGATTTTCCGGCCAGCTTCTTATGGGCGTAATCGGCCGGGTAGTTGTGTTCGAAGGCCGTCTCCTCCCCCGCCCGACGACCGGGCAGATGGGCTTCGACGGCCGGGTCGGTATGTTTATGCCCGGCGACCACAGCGATCTTTTCCATTGGCATCAGGCGCTTGGATTTGATCTCTCGGCCCTGGACCTGCGCGGTGACATAGTCCCCCGCCTGGATTCCCCGGTTTTCGACCGGAAGATATTCGGCATGTTTGAGGCGCAGGTCATCGATCGCCTTGGTGACCTCCTCCTCCAAGACGCTTTCGTCCCTTTTTTTCAGCTGCAGTTTTTTATAGGGTGGAAGGTCGAACTCGGGCCAGGTCTCGACGACCGCCTTGAACCGGATCGTTTCGCCGGCCCGGTAGGAAACGTCCCGGATGGAGGGGACGCCCACGGCCTGGATCCCGTGCCTTTCAAGGGCTCTGTGGAGCGTCTCGGGAATAAGGTGATCAATCACTTCGTGCTCGATGTCATGGCCGAATTTCTGAAGGACGACGTCCAGCGGGGCTTTGCCCGGCCGGAAACCCGGCAGTTTCGCCCGGGAGGCGAAGGAGGCGGTCATTTCCTCGTGAGTTTTGGCCGCCTCTGCCGCGGAAACCTCCACGTCGAGCTCCCGGCTGACGGGGCCGAGGGTTTCGACCGTGCATTTCAAATTATCTTGAGGATCGGCCATGAATTCATCCTTTTCCGCCGGCCCGGCGGGAATGGCGGCCCGCCGCCCGCACCGGCCGGAGGCCGATGCGTTCTTCCGTGGGCAGAGCGGGAGTCGAACCCGCACTCCCTTCTCAGGAACTAGGTCCTAAGCCTAGCGCGTCTGCCGTTCCGCCACCTGCCCATATGTGATTTCGACCGACCGGCCTGTTTCCCAGGAAAATCCGCCGGGTGTTGACTCAGGGTAAACAGAAGGAGAAGAACATTAAATTACCACACCGTTTCCCCGTTGTCAATTCGCTTCGGCCCGTCCGACCGTTTACTTGATATAGGATTTCAGCTTGGCAGCCTTGGCCGGGTCCAGGCCCTGGAGTTTTTTAACGATTTCCTGGGCGCTGAATTTGTCGTGCAGGTTGAGATAAATCACCCCGAGATTGAAAAGAGCGTCGACGTTGTCGGGCCGGATTTCGACCGCTTTATTCATCGAATCATGCGCCGCGGCGAATTGCTTGACCTGCATCTGGCTCATGCCGAGGTACATCCAGCCGTACAGTTGATCGGGGACGAGCTCGGTGTTTTTTTGAAACGCCGTGATCGCCTTGGAATAGTTTTTCAGCGTGTAATAGCAGGAACCGAGTTGAAACCAGGCGTACTCGAAGGTCGGCTTGATTTCGACGGCTTTTTGGAAGGATTGGATCGCCTCGGCGTTTTTTCCAATCTTCTGGTACTGCAGGCCCAGGTTGTAGTGAGCCTGCTCGTTGTCGGGAGACTGCTCGACCATTTTCTTGCTGGCCGCGATCGCCTTGTCGGACAATTGGGCCGCGTCGTACATGGCCACGATATTCGGAAAATATTTTCCGGGCTCCTTGCTGATTTCCCCGGTCCTGATATAGGCGGCTTCGGCCTCATCGTATTTCTTGGCTTTTTCCAGCATTTGGGCAAACTGGTAATTCTGGTAGGCGTCCTCCGGGTTGTACTTGACGACTTCGGCATAGGCGGTTGCCGCAGCCTCGAATTGACCCGCCTCGCGCCTGACGTTGCCGAGCATCTTGTACGCCTGGGAGGGATTTGATGGGTTCGAGGCCAAGAACCTCTCATAGGCGTCGCCGGCCTTGGCCCACTCGTGAAGGCCTTCGTAGCAATTGCCGAGGTCCTCGTATGCGGCGTAGAGCGTTGGATCGAGCCGGACGGCCGTCTCCAAATTTTGGGCGGCCTTGCCCAGGTTTGAGGTGTCCTCGTAATTTTTTCTCATCCGGGATTGAAGCCGGCCGAGCCCGGCGAAAGCTCCGGCGTTTTGCGGGTCGATCTTGGTGAGCTGTTCGTAGGCGGCGGCCGCTTTTTCGTAATCCCGCTGGCTTTCGTAAACGGAGGCCAGGTATTTCCAGGCCTCGGCGTTGGCAGGTTGAGCTTTCGTCACCTTGTCCAGATTCTGGGCGGCCGAGCGCCCGACATCAAGCCACATGTACATCCGGCCGGCGAGCCAGGCAAACTCGATGGACTCCCTGAAATCCTCCGGGGCTCGGGATTTGAACGGAATGAGGGTTCCCGCCCGCATCGCCGAGAGCGTCGGCGTCGGAACGATAAACCGCAGGCGTAAATCTGAAATGTTCATGAGGCCGGCGAGTTTCCCCGTCTCGTCCAGGATCGCCCCGCCGTCGAATTCGTCCTTCAGGGTCATCGAAGAATCGGCGACTATGACGCCCGGCGCGAGGTCGAACAGTTTGCGGATTTTTCCTTCGGCCCCGGACATTTCGCCGGCCTTGTCCGAGCCCAGGGCGACGACGGTCATATCGGGAGCCAGGGCCGCGCCCGCCTCCAAAACCTCGGCTTTTCCGTCGATTTGGAGCAGGGCGAGGTCCAAGGCCTTGTCCACAGCCAGGAGACCCTCGACGTCGACTTTTTTCTTTTTGAAGTTCAAGGCCTTGACGTCGGCCGCTTTACTGACGAGATGGTAGGTCGTAGCCGCCGTGGTTTCCGAAAGGACGACGGCCGTCCCGCGGCCGATTTCTTTCTTGTCTTTATCGTAAACGACGAGGGTCAGGACACCGCTTCCGCCTTGGGTGAGAAGTTTAGCCGCCAACTCGCTCTGGGCCAACAGCGAGACCGCGGGCAGGAGAAGGACAAGGCATAATGCGGTGGAGAAGAGTGTCTTGGCTTTCATTTCGCCTCCTGTTATTTGTGGACGAGAATGAGTGAAAAATGTAGACGATATTTTGACACGAGCCGTCGGCCTCTGTCAAATGAAAGGTGTACGTTGACAGAAGTCGACAGGTCGAGTAGCCTGAAGCACTGAGAACCCGAGGACAGGATGGCGATCCCCCGCCGAACGGCCGTTATCGTAATCGCCGCCATAGGTGTCGCGGCCGCGCTTTTCGTTTTTAAAATTAACAGCGACATGGTGGATTTCAACGTGAATTATGCCGCTGGAAACCGCTTGGTCCACGGCGAGACGCTCTACCGGGTCTCCGACGAGCATTACCAGTTCAAATACGCCCCGTTTTGCGCCATGATTTACGCCCCCCTGGCTTTGTTGCCCCCGACGGCCGCCCGGGCGATCTGGTATGTTTTGGTGCTGGCGGCCATAGCCGGCATTCTTTGCCTCACGACCCGCCTCCTTGGGCGGACGGCCGAACCGGGCGGGCGGAGCGCCTGGAACGCGGCGCTTTTCGCCGGTCTCGTTCTGGCGAAATTCATTCTCCGTGAGATCCAACTCGGCCAGATCAACGCCATCATTACCGCGATTCTTCTTCTCATGGTTTTCAACCTTGAACGAGACGAAATGAAGCGGTCCGGCGGCCGGGCCGCGGCGGCCGGATTCCTCTGGGGGCTGGCTACGGCCATGAAACCCTACGCTTTGATTTTCCTGCCCTATTTTCTTCTGAAACGCCGCTGGAACATCCTCTGGCCGGCACTCCTCGTTTTGGGTTTGTCCTTGATCGCCCCGGCCGCTTATTACGGCTTTCCGGGAAACCTGGCCGTCCATACGGAGTGGATTTCGACCCTGATGAGTTCGACGTCGGCTTTGCTCGATTCCCAGGACAACGTTTCTCTCCTGGCGATGTTGACGAAATGGACGCATGATCCAGGGTTCGCCCAGCTGGGATTTGCCGTTTCCCTTCTGGCGCTGTTTCTCGTCGTTTATCTCTTCATCCGACGGAAACCGCGGCGTCCGGACGCCCGCGTTTCCGAAATGGCCCTGCTTCTTTTGCTCATGCCGCTGATTTCCCCCCTCGGCTGGGATTACACCTTTTTATCCTCCATTCTGGCCGTCGCCCTCGTTCTCCAACACCTTCGGGATTTGCCTAAAATCGTTCGCCTCGGGCTAGCCTTGAATTTCGCGGTCATCGGCCTTTCGCTCTATGACCTTCTCGGCCGAAAAGCGTACGTCGCGTTCATGTCTGCCTCCGTCCTGACCCTGAATTTTTTGATCATCGTCGGCGTGCTGGTTTTCCTAAGATGGACGCGGAGAATATGATTTCCCGCCGCCGGATCATCGGGATCTACGCCGCGACCGTCGCGGGAACGGTGCTTTGGCTGGGAGCGATTGTCGCCGCCCCCTTTTTCCGGAACAGGGGTTTCGACAGCGCCGGTTTCCTCTATGCCTGTTTCGCGCCGGTCTGTCACCAGACGCCTGACCGGTCACTCTTCCTTTGGGGATTTCCCTTGGCCGTGTGCGCTCGCTGCTTCGGAATATACCTCGGGTTCGCGGCGGGTCTTTTTCTCTTCCCGTTCCTTCGCGGCCTTTCGTCCGTCCGGCTTCCTTCTTTCAAAGCGTTCGCTCTTGTTTCGTTTCCGATTGTGCTGGATTTCGCCGGAAATGTCCTGCGGCTTTGGTCGACGTCGAATATTCCGCGTTTGCTCACCGGATTTCTCTGGGGAGCTATCCTTCCCTTTTATTTTCTTGCCGGCCTGGTTGGCCTGTTCGCCCACGCTCCTCATCGCGGTTCACCCCTCTCGAGCCGGGAGTGAACGCGTTCGGGCCGACAGCCCGTCACGGCCACGGATTGCGTTTTTCAATTATAAAAAGCTCGAGGTCCGATTCCGCGCCCGAAGATCCGGAGCGGCTTTCGACCATCCAAAAATACTTGCGCCGGGGCACCAGGATCGTTTGAACTTCTTCGGGAAGAATCATGTTCAAGTCTTCAATCGGGGGACTTATCCAGAATTGCCGCAGGGAATCGTCGAAAAGGCCGACGACATAGGCGTCCCCCGGCTTCCGGTCGGGCGAGCGCCAGCGAAAAACAAGGGTCGAATGACCGTTTACCGGGCCTCGGGGACATTCCAGAATCAGCGCCGACGAATCCGCTGAGCGATAAGGATCCGCATCGAACGGCGGCTTGATTAGACGCGTCGCCAGGGTCAGAATGCCGGCCAGAACGACCGCGAGCCCGACGCCGGCGAAAAGCCATCGGCTCAGGATGATGAATCCGCGGTTCAACCGAAACCGTTCGTCATGTTTTTCGGCCTTCCGGAGACGTTCGACTTCCGTCGAAAAAGCCCGGGCATCCCGATCCATGTCCATAAGGATTTCGAATTCGTCGGCGCAGAATCCGCAACCGGCGACGTGATCCAGGACGCGCGCCTTGAACCGGCGCGGGGGTCCGACGGAAAAAAACCGGATCAGATCGGCGGTCGGCGGGCAATCCTTCCGCGATCCCCGGCACAGGCCGTCCAGGTAGCTACGGTAAGCCGCCTTCAAATATTCGTCATGGATGTTCATAATCGATGTTTTTTTCCCTCAGAATTTTTTTGAGGTCCTTTAAGCCGCGGTAGAGCAGATTCCGCGTTTTAGACGCGCTCCACTGGAAATGGAGGGCGATTTCTTCGATGGTCATGTTCAAGAGGTACAGCCTGACAACCCGGCGTCGGGTGGGGATCAGGCCGTCGACCGCCTTGCCGACGATGTCCTTGAGGTCCATCTCCTCGTAGAGATAATCCGTATCGTATCCCGAGACATTTTCCGCGATCCGGCGGTTTTTCTCATGGAGGTAGACGCCCTCCTCCCGCTTGAATTTCCGGAAATAATCGATGACCGACGTATCCACGATCTTCTTGATATAAGACGCATAATAATGGATTTTTTTCTCATTGCGGATGAGCTTCCATAATTTGATCCGGGTTTCCTGGAGAACGTCCTCAATGTCCACGCCTAGCCGTCCGACCTGATGTTTATGGACGTGGGCTCTCATGAAACCGGAAAACCGGGCGAAAATTCTCTCCAATTCCTGCTCTTTGGACGAATCCCAACTCACCGCGGCCCCCTTCGCGCCCCCCCACCCCAAAAAACGTCTACCTTCTCAGAATAGATCGTCCGAACGGCCGATTTTTCTCACCGTCCGGACGCAAACCGAAAAAATCGTCTAAAAGATTCGACGCCCATCCGGCCGGTTCCGCCGGACCTCTCTTCGCTTCGTCCAAAACCAGAGA
>CAYSGA010000083.1:0-7843 GCA_964430165.1 uncultured Eubacteriales bacterium | reverse complement strand
GGGCAGATCCGCGGCTCGGACGAACCCGGCGAAATCGTCCTTTTGGGAGGGCATTTGGATTCCTGGGACCTGGCCGTCGGCGCCCATGACGACGGGGCGGGATGCGTTCAGGCCGTCGAGGCCTTGCGCCTGATCCGGTCTTGCGGCTTGAAGCCGCGTCGGACGATCCGGGCGGTGATGTTCATGAACGAGGAATTCGGGGCCACGGGCGGCCGGGATTATGCGGTCGACCCGCGGCGAAAAAACGAAAAACATATCATCGCCATGGAGTCGGACCGAGGGGGATTCCTCCCGCTTTATTTCGGGGTTGGCGGTCCGCCCGGGGCGCGCGAAAAATTCGCGGTCCACGAAGACGTTTTCCGAAGTCTCGGCCTTTCGGGGATCCGCGACGGCGGGGGGGGGTCGGACATCGGGCCGATCGTCCGGCAGGGCGCCGTTCCCATGGGCTTTATCCCGAACGCGCAAACCTATTTTGACCTGCACCATTCCGGCCTCGATACCCTAGACAAGGTCCATCCCCGGGAACTCGAGCTGGGCGCGATCGTTCTCGCCCTGGCGGCATATATCGCGTCGGAAGAAGGGATTTGAGCATGCGGGTCGCGATTCTCTGGCATTTCCATCAACCGATCTACCGGAAGCCCGGATCGTTTGAATATGTCCTGCCCTGGGTTAATTTCCACTTGAAGAACTATCATCAAATGATCCGGATAGCCGAGGAGACGGGATATCCCTGCACCTTCAACCTCGTCCCGTGCCTGCTTGAGCAAATCCGCGATTATGTGGAAGGCCGGGCCGTCGACCCCGTCCAGACCGCCCTGGAAAAGGACCCGGGCGAATTGACCGGACGCGACCTGACCCTTCTCCGTCCGTTCGCTCCCGGCGAAGGGGATCCGGTAAAAATCCAGGAGACCGCCCTGCGCGCCTTTCTTTCGCCGGTGGATACCCTTCCCGCGACAAAGGACGGGCTTCTGGAAAAACAAAAAAGCGTCCTCCACGGCCTCCTTCCGGGGTTTGCCCGGATCGGCCGGGACCGGCTGGCCGAATTGACCGCCACGCCGTATTATCATCCCCTGACGCCCCTGATCTTCGACTTGAAGGCCGCGTCCGGCCATATCCTGCCCCAGGAATCGTTCCGGTATCCCGACGACGCTCGCCATCACCTGGAAACGGCTCGGTCATATTTCGAAAAGGTTTTCGGTTTCCGGCCGGCCGGGTTGTGGCCGTCCGAAGGGGGCGTCAGCAGGGCTGTGACGAAGGCCGCCGCCGAGGCGGGTTTCCCGTTCGCCGTGACGGACGAAAATGTCCTGTGGAAAAGTCTCGGCGTCACCGCCGAGGCGGAATTTCTTCGGACGCCGTACCGGAGCGAAGGGCTGCCGGTCTTCTTTCGCGACCGGGTCCTGTCCGACTTGATCGGTTTCGAGTATAACTGCTGGAATCCGGAAGAGGCGGCCGCGGACTTGGTCCGGAGGATCGCGGAATGCCGATCGGCCGGGCCGGACGACGTTCTCGTCCTGGCCCTGGACGGGGAAAACCCGTGGGCCTCCTACGCCGACAACGGCGTTCCCTTTCTTCGGGAGTTTTACGCCCGGATGCTCCGGGCCGAGGGAATCCAACCCTCCTTCTTCGGCGATATCCTCAGCGCTCGCCGGGATGACCTCAAGGACATCGACCTCGCCCCCGGGACCTGGCTCGGGAATTTTTCCAAATGGATCGGCGACGCGGCCAAAAATGAAGGGTGGAACATCCTCAGCCGGGCCCGGCGGGACTGCGGGCCGGTCGAAGAGATTTTGATCGCCGAAGGGTCGGACTGGTTTTGGTGGAGGGGGGAAGCCCATCCCGAATTCGAGGTTCTGTTTCTCGAACATATCGCGGCCGCCTACCGGGCCGGGGGCCTTCCCGTTCCGGAGGAATGCCGCCCCAGGGGGACCAGGGAATGAGCCGGGAATTCGCGTTTTTGTTCGGCGTCCACAACCATCAACCCGTCGGGAATTTCGGCTGGGTGTTCGAAAACGCCGTCGCCGATTGCTACCTGCCGTTTTTAAAGGCGATGAAGGCCCATCCGCGGGTGAAGTTCTCCGCCCATTATTCCGGCCCCCTGCTCGAGTATTTCGCCGGGCATTGCCGCGAAGCCTGGGACCTCCTGGTCGAATTGACGTCCCGGGGGCAGACGGAGCTTCTCGGCGGCGGTTTTTATGAACCGATCCTGCCGATCATCCCGGAGGCGGACCGGCGGGGCCAGGTCGAAATGATGAGCGCCTACCTCGAAGAGCATTTCGGCCGCCGGCCCCGGGGAATTTGGCTCACCGAACGCGTCTGGGAACCGAACCTGCCTTCGACGCTTGCCTCCGCCGGCATTGAGTATACGCTCTTGGACGAAAACCATTTTCATGCCGCCGGCGTGACGGACCTTCACGACATCTTCGTGACGGAGGACGAAGGGTTCCCTCTCCGGTTGCTGCCGATCGATCAAAAACTGCGTTATCTCATCCCGTTCCGCGAGTTGGAGGAGATCGGGCGCTATTTCGATGAAATCCGGGCCAAGGGGGGATTGGCCGTGTTGGGCGACGACGGAGAGAAGTTCGGCCTCTGGCCCGGGACGAAATCCTGGGTCTATGAGAAAGGCTGGCTCGAAAGATTCCTCGTTTTTCTCGAGGACAACGAAATCGGGACGATGACTTTTTCCGAGGCGGTCGAGGCCCGTCCTCCCGCCTCCCGGATTTATCCGCCCCCCGCCTCCTACGCGGAGATGATGGAATGGGTGCTGGAACCGGAAGAGGCGCGGCAATATCATCGCTTAAAAACGACGCTTCCGGCAGCCGATTCGCGACGTTTCCTCCGGGCCGGATTTTTCCGGGATTTCTTCCTCAAATACCCGGAAAGCCGTCATCTGCGCGACCGGATGAACGGAATCTCACGCGCCGTCCGGGCCGGGGGAGACGCCGAAGCGACCCGGGAACTCTACCGGGGCCAGGGAAACGACCCCTATTGGCACGGAGTCTTCGGCGGCCTCTATCTTCCCCATCTGCGGGAGGAAGCGTACGGCCATTTGCTGAAAGCCGAAGCCCGGTGTCCCGCCGCATCGGGTTGGAGAAGCGTCGATTATGACCTCGACGGCCGGACGGAATTCGTTTTCCGCGACGACCGTTTCGGGCTTTTGGTAAAGCCCGGAATATCCGGCGGGTTGGACGAAATCGATTATTATCCGCTGTTCCGCAACTTGAGCGACGTGCTCTCCCGCCGGGCGGAAACATACCACCTGACGGCCGGCGCCGAAACGGGGCCCGGGCCGGAAGGAGAAAAGAGCATCCACGAAATCTCCAAGCCCCTGCCGCCCGGGGTCGCCCACCTGATCAAACCCGACCGACGACCGCGTAGGTCGGCCATGGATCGTTTTTTCGACTTCGAGGCGGAGACGGCTCTAATCGCCTCGGGCGACGAGTTGGAGCGGGGCGAATTCGGAAAGGAACGGATTGACGCCCGCGTCGAGGAGGATCGCCTGGTTTATGAGCAGTCCGGCCGGGTCGTTTTGCGTTCGGCCGCGTCGCCCGTTTTCGTTCGCAAGGAGATCATCCCGCTCGGCCCCAAGGTTCGAGTGCGGACGCTGGTTCGAAACCTGGGCAACTGCCGGATTCATTTCGTTCACGCCTCGGAGTGGAACCTCTACCAGATTCCGGAAGAAATCGAGACGGATGGAAATGTCGTCCGTCTCTGTCACGGACGCCTGATCCTGCGCCCCTTGTCGGCCGCAGAACTCCGGACCCATCCCCTGCAAACCCTTTCCCAGTCGGAGAAGGATTATGAGACGATCCATCAGGGATTTTGCCTTGTCTGGGTCCGCCGGGTCGAACTGACCCCCGGCGAATCGGACGAATTCACGATCGAACTGGGCGAACCCTGATGACGTTTGCGGAGCGCGGCGAAAACGGAGAACGGGGCGGGCCCGAAATCCGGCGTGATTTTCTCAGCGGGCGGTGGGTCCTGATCGCTCCCGACCGAGCTCGGCGGCCGAACGATTTTCAATCCCTCCGCGCCCCGGCGTCCGACGAGTCCCGCGCTGCGTGTCCCTTCTGCGAAGGACGGGAAGCGGAAACTCCGCCCGAAGTCGAGGCGATGCGGGACGCCTCCCCGGTTCCCGATTCCCCCGGCTGGCGGGTCAGGGTCGTTCCCAACAAGTATCCGGCGTTGATCCCGGAAGCCGGGTCGATATCCGTGACCCGGCCCGGAGGCCTGTTCGAATCCCGGCCCGGCATCGGCCATCACGAAGTCGTCGTGGACACCCCGGATCACGACCGGGAATGGGTCGATCTTCCGGTCGAACACATCCGGGACGTCCTCGAAATTTTCCGGCGGCGGCTCCAGGTCCTGGAACGGGATCCCGCCGTCCGGTACGTTCAGGTTTTCAAGAATAAGGGAGGATTCGCCGGAGCGTCTCTCCGGCATCCGCACACGCAAATCCTGGCCGTTCCGGCGGTTCCCCAACAGGTCCGCGACGAACTCTCCGTTCTGGAACATCAGGCCCGGGAAGCGGGCGGCTGTCTGATTTGCCGGGTCATCGAAGACGAGTCGGCCGGCCCGCGCCTCGTCCGGAGCGATCCGGAATTCATCGCCCTGGCGCCCTTCGCCTCCCGGTTTCCCTATGAAATCCATGTCTTTCCGCGGCGCCACACGGCGTCGTTCCGTGAAACAACCGATCCGGAGCTTGCCGGCCTGGCTCGGATGATGAAATTCATCCTCGGCCGGCTCCGGGACGTCGCCTCCGACCCGGATTACCATCTTATCCTGCGCCAGGCGCCGTCGCCACGGCCCGCCCGGCCCCGGGCCGACACGTTCGTTCACTGGCGCATCGAAATCCTTCCGGTCATGGGCCTGGTCGCGGGTTTCGAATGGGGCACGGGGTGTTTCATCAACCCCGTCGTCCCCGAGTCCGCCGCCGCGGCCCTTCGCGGATAGTGTTGCGTCTCGAAAATATCTTGCATAAATAGAGATCATTTCTTGGACGCAACACCGCCGGGGAGTTTGAGGGGGGCGGCGTGGCCCCCCTCAGGGGTTCAGCGTAGCGCCGAAGGGGGAGCTTGACTCCCCCTTGGAAGTGTCCCGTCTCTCTAAAAGACAATGACAAAGAATTTATGAGACGGGACACTAGAAGTCCGGCCTTCGGGATATCCGCGGCGGAGATCTGGTTGATTTTGATGCGATTTCCCGATATTCTAAAAATTGAAAGGAATCATTCATGAAACGCCTGACTCTCCTTTTTTTATCGGTTCTGATGGTCGTCTCCTTCGCTTCGGCCGGGACGCGCATCAGTTTTCAGCTGGCCGGCGGCCTCAATTTCTCCACCGGCGGCGACCTCGCCCGGGGGATCCGGGGGTACGACGCGTATCTTAAAAACGAGTTCAACGCCGCGGACGGATTTGAAGTTCCCGTCCTCGGGTTTCAGTTTTCCGGCGAGTTTCTTTTCCATTTCAACGACCGGATCGCGGCCGGCCTGGGCGTCGGCTATTTCGAGCACCTGAAGCAAGGCCGGGCGACGTATGACTATTACGGGATCATCGACGTGGGGGAAACCATCCGTTCGAAATACCGGGTCCTTCCCGTTATGGCCGTCATTCATTACAGCCTTCCGCTGGCCGATTCTTTCCGCCTGGATATATCCGCCGGCGCCGGCTGTTACTTGGCCGCGTTGGATTACAGGCATCGCCAGGACCTGAGTCTTCTCGGTTTCAGCGGAAGCGACATCTACACCTTCGAATCCGTCCGGGCCGGCCTCGGCGGTCACGTCGGAATCGGCCTGGAATGGGTCATCGATTCGAGGTTTTCGGTGTTGCTCAACGTCACCGGGCGGGTGGCCTCGGTCTCCGGGTTTGTCGGAGACTGGACGGACAGGGGACAGGGTGATTTCTGGAATTACGAGGAAAGCGGATCGAACCACCGGATATGGGCGGGCCAATGGATCGTCGATACGGAGACGTACGACTTTGTCTCTTTTGACGAAAAAGTGCCGGAGGGAGACGCCTACGCGGACGTCCGCGAGGCCCGGCTCGGTTTGTCGGGATTCGCGGCGACGCTGGGTTTCAAGGTCGGGTTGTTTTAACCCCGTTCACCCGGCGAGTTCCCGGTACAAGCGGAGATATTCGGCGGCCGAACGCTTCCAGGAAAAATCCCGTCCCATTCCGTTGCGCCTCAAGGTCGACATCCATAACGGATTTTTCCAGGCCTTCAGCGCCCGCCGGACGGCCCCGACCAGCGCGTCCGGGCCGGCGTCCCGGAATTTGAAACCGGTCCCTTTTCCCGGTCCGGGCCGGAATTCGTCGACGGTGTCGTCGAGGCCGCCGACGGCCCGGACGATCGGAACCGCCCCGTATTTCTGGCCATACATCTGGGTCAGGCCGCACGGTTCGTAACGGGACGGGATGAGAAAGAAGTCGCTGCCGGCGAAGACCTTCCTGGCCAGTGTCTCGTCATAGGTGATCCGAAGCCCGAGGTTTTGGGGAAACCGGTTCAAGGCCGCGAGCAACCGGCGTTCGATCCGGGGCTCGCCCGTGCCGACGATGAGGACGCGGATTCCCAGGAGCGATAAGGCGTCCAGCGCGTCCACCAGGATATCCAGGCCCTTCTGCTCGACCAACCGGGAGACCATTCCGAACACGGGCGGTTCGGGGCCCGGGGGAGCAAAACCGAAGGCCCGGAGAAGGTCCTCCTTGCAAATCTTCTTCCCCGAGAGATCTTCCCGCGTGAAAGGCGCGGCGATCAACGCATCGTCGCCCGGGTTCCACATCGAATCGTCGATCCCGTTGAGGATTCCCCGGACGGCGCCGCTTCGCGACCTGAGCAGCCCGTTGAGGCCGCAACCGAATTCCGGCGTTTGGATTTCCCGGGCGTAACGCGGGCTGACCGTGGTGACCGCGTCGGCATAAAGGATTCCGGCCTTCAGAAAGTTGACTTTTCCGAAAAACTCGAGGTCCTCCATGCGGAACAGGCGGCCGGGCAGCCCGACCCGGTCGAGGATGCCCGGGTCGAACAGGCCCTGGTAGGCGAGGTTGTGAATCGTGAACACCGATTTGGTCGACCGGAAAAACGGGTCCTCGTCCGCGACGAATTTCTTGTAGGCGAAGATCAGGGCCGTTTGCCAGTCATGGGCGTGGAGAATCGCCGGGGAAAAATCAAGCGCCCGGAGCGTTTCGAGGACGGACCGGGAAAAAAAAGCGAATCGTTCGCCGTTTTCGGGATCGTCTCCCGCGGCTGTGCCGTAGAGATGACTCCGGTCGAAGAAATAATCGTTTTCGATGAAATAGACGGGAACATCGGCCGTCCGGTCTTCCCAGACGGAAAACCCGCCGTCCCGGCCGTCGACCCGAAGGGTGAGGTCCTTGAACCGATCTTTGATCGTCCGGTAGAGCGGAAGGAAAATTTTGACCTCGTGCCCCGCCTCGGCCAGGGCCTTGGGGAGAGAGGAGACCACGTCCGCCAATCCTCCAGTTTTGGCGTAGGGGGCCGCTTCCGACGAGACGAAGGCGATTTTCACTTTGACATCATGATAACCCAGTCGGGCCGTCTTGCCAAACGGGAAGGGAATCGCTACGATGGTCGAACGATGATCGAGGTGACGGCCGCCGTGATCGAAAGCGACGGCCGAATCCTTGTCTGCCGGCGCCGGGAAGGGGAGAAGTTTGGCGGATTGTGGGAATTTCCAGGCGGAAAAACCGAACCTGGGGAATCGGCCGAAGAGGCCTTGACGCGCGAGATCAGGGAGGAATTGGATTTGGAAATTGAAGTCGGCGAACGGATCGGCGCGTTTTCTTGCGACGATCCTCCGGAAGGAATAGTCCTGACCGCGTTTCACGCG
>CAYSGA010000082.1:0-7912 GCA_964430165.1 uncultured Eubacteriales bacterium | reverse complement strand
GTAAATTTATCCCCGAGGTGGTCGACGCTGTACTCCAAACCGAGTGTTCTCGGCTGGAAGACGACGAACTCGGAAAGCGGCCGGGCCGCCTCTAGGATGCGGTATTCGGTCGTGAGCGTGCTCCCCGAAACGAGGAAGATGAACTTTTTCGAGCGGCTTTTGTCGAGCGATAGCTCGAAGGTCGGGTCGGTCTCGTGGAAAATCTCGGTGTCCGCCGAGGCCGGCGTGCCGAGGGTGTGCCGGAAAATCTTGTAGAGGCGGAGGGATTCGTCGATGGCCGGGTAGAAAACGGTTTTATTGTCGTCGGCCCAGACGGCGAATCCCGCGGTCATCGTGATTTCCTCGGGGTAATTTTTCCCGGTCTTGAGATTTTTGAAGTAAATCTTGTATTGGCGCCGCGAGAGGGTGTCCACGCCGTACGCGATCACCTTGTTGTCCGGGCTGACGTCCAGGCCGCCGATGTTGAAATAGCTCGTCCCGACGGCCATCTTGTTGCCGTCCAGAAGGATCTCCTCCTTGCCTTGGAGGGACTTGGCCTTGCGGCAGTAAACGGGGTAATCTTTCCCGGTCTCGAAACGGGTGTAATACCAGTAGCCGTTCTCGAAATAGGGGACGGACATGTCCGTCTGCTTAATCCGCCCTGTCATCTCGTTGAAGAGTTTTTCCTGGAGCGGTTCGGTGTGCTTCATGACCGCTTCGGCATAGGCGTTTTCGGCCTTGAGGTATTCCACGACCTTGGGGTTGGTTCTCTCGTTGAGCCAGTAATATTCGTCCACCCGGGTCTGGCCGTGGAGGGTAAGCTCCTTGCGGATTTTCTCCGCGGCCGGAGGAAGGGGAGCGTCCTGGACGGGGGCCGCGCCGGCGGTCAGGGCGGCAAACAGCGTAATCCAGACGGCAATCTTGAGTCTCGGAAAACGGGATGGGTTCATCGGAAGTCTCCTTTTAAAACTTGATTCTGAGCCCGACCCGGGCGGAATACCCGGAGAAATCGAGCGATGCCTCGGCCACGTTGCGTATGCTTTGCTGTGCGTTCAGATTCAGGCTGTCTTTCGTCGGCATGGTTTCGAAAATCAACAGGTTGGGAATCCACGGCCCGTCGGGCGCCATTTGAAATTCATAGGCATAGAGGGTCCCGCCGCGGGACGTTTCGGAAATTCCGGCTTTCGAATGATACCAATACTCCGTGCCTTCGGCCGAACCCGTGAAGCCATTGATTTTGACCAGCCGTCCAAGGCCTTCCGCGACGAGGGCGAAATTATTGTTGAGATTCAGTTCGATTTCCACTCCGGCCTGGAAACCGAGATCCGAGGCGTCCGCCCTCTGGCGGAAATACACGGAATCCCCTTTTTCGGTCACTCCCGTCCAGACGTCGGAAAAATGCCCGAAGTACATTCCGCCCCCCCCGAAGAGCCGGACTCGGCCGATTCGGGAGTTCAAGATGGTCGCGTATACATTGACCCTGATCGGAATCACTGTCAGGCGGTCGGTCATGGAAAAGTAATATAGGCCGGGATACCAGTGTCTCGTAGCGAAGTTCATCGAACCCGTGTTCTCCACCCTGATGTATTCCGTGCCCAGGCCGAGGCTGAGGCGGCCGAATTCCACGATGAATTCCGTCCCGGCGTTGTAACCGTTATCCAGGGGAAAAATTCCTCCCTGGAGGAAGACCAGATTCGTGGACGCGGCGGCCTCGGACCGGAAATACCGGTCGAAATAGTCCCGGACCGTGTTGGGGAATCCGACTTGGCAATACGCCGTCCCGCCGAATATTTTGACGCTGAACGGGCGCTTGTGCTCCTCCGGAGCGGAGGCTCCGTCGTCCGGTAGGAGGGTTCCTGCGTCGACCTTCTCCGCCTCGCCCTGGTGGATGAATCCGATCAGGTCATATTCGGTCTCCCCGCCGGGCAGGAAGACGCGGAACCATTCGTTCTCGAGGTCATCGGCGGCGAGAACCGCTCCTTTCGGCACGGCCTTGATGACGGCGCTTCTTGGGTCGGGGAGAAGCCGGACTTGGCCCTTGTCGGCGATGACCCGGATTTTGACCGCCTGGGCCGACCCGGTCCCGAGACAGGCGAAGAGGACGATCAGACCCAGGGCCCAACCTCGGAATGGACGTTCCATTTCATACTCTCCGCTTCATTTTGAAGCGAGAATTTTACCATAAAAAACGTCGCGGCCGCCGTTTTTTTATTCCAGCCCGATCCTGATATCGCCGGAGTGTTCCCGGCCCGGAGCCGCGTCCGTTTTTTCTTACACATCCGGGGTGAAGACCCGCCCCTTTTGATTTATAATGGAATAAGAGTCAGGCCATGGGTGTATTCGAAGGGGAGTCCCCTGGGACTCGATCCGCCGGCGCGAGGAGGGATTATGAAACCGAAAATGAAATGGGCGGTTCTCTCGGTCTTGGTTTTGGCGTTCCTGTTAACGGTTCCGGGAGGCGTCATGAGGGGTAAACCGGCCCAGGACAAAACGAGGGTTTCGACCGAAGAACTGTGGAAAAAGGTTGAGGCCGCCGCCCGCGACGGGCTCCCAAGGATCGCCATCGAGCACTTGAAGGAGGTCGTCCAGATTTCCCTCGAACAGAAACGGGAGGGAGAGGCCCTGCGGGCCCTGACCCGCCAGCTGGTCCTCGAATCGGTCGTCGAGGGGAATAAACCCGAAGCCCGGGTGGTCCGCGTCCGGGAGGAAATCGAAAAAGCCCCGTCCGGGATGAAAACAATGCTCCGGGTTATCCTGGCCCAATGGTACCGGCACTATTTTTCGCGGAACCGGTGGCGGTTTGCGGAGCGCTCGGCCACCGCGGGCGGAGTCGATGAAAAGGACTTCACGACGTGGGACCTTCGCCGGATCATCCGGGAGATCGACTCCCTGTACCAGGATATCCTGAAAGACGAGGCTGTTTTGAAAAAGACGCCTGTCTCGGTTTTTCGCGATTTTCTCGAACCCGGCGATCAGCCGGCGACGATCCGGCCGACGCTGTTTGACTTCGTCGCCTTCGAGGCGCTCGATTTCTACGCTTCGGGCGAGCGGGCGGCGACCGCGCCCGAGGACGCCTTTGTCCTCGAAGCTGATTCTCCCGCCCTGAGCCCGGCGGCCGAATTCATCCGTTACCGGCCCGAAACCGCCGACGACGATTCGCCAACGCTCCGGGCGTTGTTTCTCTATCAGAAACTCCTGGACTTCCATCGCGGTGATCCGGACCGGGACGTGTTTCTAGACGCCGACCTCCACCGCCTGGAGGTCATGAAGAACCTGGCTGCCGGCGAGACCGCGGCAGCCCGGTACCTGGAACGGTTGAAGGAAATTTCGGAAAAGAACCCGGCCTCCGTTCTGTCCAGCCTGGCCGATTATCTGCGCGCCCGGGAGGTAAAAAACCAGGGCGATCTGGTCCGGGCGTACGCCCTGGCCGATCACGGCCGGAAAGCGCATCCGTTGTCCCGGGGCGGAAAAAACTGCGACGCCCTGATCTCCGAAATCACGGCCCGCGATTTCGACGTCCTGAACGAACGCGTCGTCCCGCCGGGAAAACCGTCCCGGCTGTCCGTCCGTTACCGCAACCTAACGGCCCTTCACTTCCGGGCGGTCAAGGAGGATTTCGACGCCCTGCTTTCGGGCCAGGACACGGGGAGTCTTTTCTGGATGAACGACGAGCACGTCCAGGAATATCTCGGGCGACAGCCGGCGGCCGCCTGGTCGGTCGCCCTTCCGGCGACGGCCGACTATCAGCAGCGCTCCGAACTTGTCGAACTTCCGTCCCTGGCGCCCGGATTCTATTGTCTCCTGGCGAGCGCGGACCAGCCGTTTTCCCGGGGAAAAAATAAAATTTCGGCCGGGACGTTTTGGGTGAGCGAATGGGGGATTGTGACCGGCGGGGCGGGGAAAGCGCTCGAGGGGTTCATCGTCCGGAACGAGACCGGGGACCCGGTCCCTAACGCGGCCGTCGCCCTTTATGAATGGGACTACGAAAAGGATCGTCTTCTGAAAAAGGCCGAGAGCCGGACGGACGCCGCGGGCGCGTTCGTTCTCTCCTCTCCCGAATCCTATTCCAACCGCGTCCTGGTCGCCCGCGGGGAGAAGGGAACAGAAGTCGTCGAGACGCACATCCAGACGGGGTATTCCAGTTCGTCCGCGGCTCCCCGCCGGACGGTTTTCTTCACCGACCGCTCCCTTTACCGTCCGGGGCAGACGATTCATTTCAAGGGGTTGTGCCTGAGCGTGGACGAGAACCGCTCCGATTACAAAGCCCTGTCCCGGCAGAACGTCCGGGTGGTCTTGCGGGACGCCAACCACCAGGAAGTCTCCGTTCTTCCGTTGACGAGCAACGATTTCGGGTCGTTCAGCGGGACCTTTACCGCCCCCGCCGACCGCTTGACGGGGGCGATGACGATTTCAACCGAGAATCCCCGGGGGTCCTGCACCGTCCGCGTCGAGGAATACAAGCGTCCGAAGTTCCAAGTGAAGATCGACGTCCCGGACAAGGAATTCCGGCTGAACGACGAAGTCGCCGTGCCGGGCGAGGCGATGTCCTACACGGGGGCGCCGGTCGATGGCGCCCTGGTTAAATACCGGGTGGTCCGCGAAGTCCGGTACCCCGTCTGGTGGTATTTTCCTTCCCGCCGTGAATCCCAGGAAATCGCCCACGGGACGGTCCGGACGGATGAGACGGGAGAATTCACGGTCGTTTTCAAAGCCCTGCCCGACGCAAAATCCTCCCCGTCTTCCCAACCCGTTTTTTCCTATTCCGTCACGGCCAACGTGACCGACGGGACCGGGGAAACGCGAAGCGCGGCGGGCTATGTCCGGGTGGGTTTCACGGCCATCGAGGCCGACCTGACCGGGTCGGATTGGCAGGAAAAGGGAAAGCCGGTCGTCCTATCCGTGACGGCGATGACATTGAACGGGAAACCGGCCGCGGCCAAGGGCGTTGTCGAGGTCTTCGCGCTCCGGGGCCCGGAACGTCCCGTTCCGCGGGATATGTTCGCCCACGGGGATGAGCGGGACCGAATCCGGCCTTCCGGGCAGACGGCCGCTGAGGCGTCTCAAACCATGAATTGGCGGGAATGGCCGGAGGGCGACCTGGCCGGCAAAAAAGAATTCGTCGTGGCCGTTTCCGACGGCTCTCCCTGCCGGCTCTCCCTGGATCTCAATCCGGGGGCGTACCGGGCGATCCTCAAAACCAAGGATCCCTACGGAACGGCCGTCGAAAGCCGGTTCACTTTCCTCGTTCTCGACCCGGATTCGGATAAATTCCCCGTCCCGATCCCGTTTCACGTCGCCGCCCGGACGCATTCCCTCGAGCCGGGGGAGACGTACGAAATGTTGTGGGGGACGGGCTACGACCGCGGCCCGGTCCTGATCGAAGTGCATCAAAACGGCCGGCGCCTGCAGCGGTATTGGACGGAAGGGAAGGCGACCCAGGCCGTCGTCCGTCTTCCCGTCGGCGAGGCCTTCCGGGGCGGGTTCGTCGTCTCGGCGGCGATCGTCAAGGATAACCGTCTGTACCGGGAGGACCGGCGGGTTTACGTGCCGTGGTCGAACAAACGGCTCGACCTCCAATGGAAAACGTTCCGCTCGAAGCTCCGGCCCGGCCAGGAGGAGACCTGGTCGCTCCTCATCAAGGGCCCGAAGGCGGAAACCCGGGCGGCGGAAATGGTCGCCTCCCTCTACGACGCCTCGCTCGACCAGTTCTATCCGCACGGATTCGGCGGGATCTCGGGGATCTTCCGGAGCGACGGCACGTACCTCCGGTCGGCCTACACGAACCGCACGGAAACGCTGCGCCCGTTCTTCGACGAGCTCAATCGTTATCGTTCCACCGACGAGGCCGAATACGTCGGTTTCCCGGATCTGATCACGGAATCGCTGTTCGATTTCGATTACGGCGACCGGAAAATGATGATGCCGCAAGCCGTCCCCGCCCCGATGGCCGCGGCCCGCGAGGCCAGGGACGAGGCCGAGGGCGGCGTCGTCATGGGAGGTGTGGGGGGAGACAAGGGCGCGGCGGAACTCCCCCGGGTTCCCGACGTCGATCTCTCCAAGGTCCAGGCCCGGACGAACCTCAATGAAACCGCGTTTTTCTATCCCCACCTCATGACCGACGCGGAGGGAACAGTCACTCTCGAGTTCAAGATGCCCGAGGCGCTGACCGAATGGCGCTTCCTCGGATTTGCCCATACGCCCGACCTGCTCAGCGGATCGATCGAGGCGAAGACCGTCACCCAGAAGGAGCTGATGGTCCAGCCGAACCCGCCCCGCTTCCTGCGGGAGGGCGACGCCCTGGAGGTCACCGTCAAGGTCACGAACATGACTGAGAAGGACGCGTCCGGGGCCGTCGAGCTTCGCTTCTTCGACCCCCAAAATGAAAAAACTCTGGACGGGCCGCTCTCCAACGCGAACCCGAAACAACCGTTCTCGATTCCGGCCAAGCAGTCCCGGTCCTTTTCCTGGCCGATTTTGGTCCCGGACGGGATGGAAGTCGTCAGCTTCCGGGCGGTCGCGGCGACGGCGGAATTTTCCGACGGCGAGGAGGGGATGGTCCCCGTTCTCAGCCGGAGCCTACTGGTCCGGGAGTCGATCCCGTTGTGGATCAGCGACAAGGGACAAAAGCATTTCAAGTTCGAGAAACTTGTGAAATCCTCCGGATCGACGACCCTGCGCCACCTGAGCCTGACGGTCCAGATGGCCTCCAACCCGGCCTGGTACGCCGTCCAGGCGCTGCCCTACTTGATGGAATATCCCTATGAGTGTTCCGAACAGGTTTTCAACCGCCTGTACGCCAACGCCCTGGCGAAAAAGATCGCCGGTTCCGACCCCAGGATCCGGCGGATTTTCGATTTGTGGAAAGGAACTCCGGCCCTCCAATCCAACCTGGAAAAGAATTCGGATTTGAAAAGCGTCCTGCTTGAGGAGTCGCCCTGGGTTGTCGAGGCTAAAAACGAAACACAGGCCAAGCGGAACATCGGCCTCCTGTTCGACGAGAACACGATGAAGACGGCGCTTCAACGGGCGGCCAAGAAACTTGTCGACATGCAGCTTTCCGACGGTTCGTGGCCCTGGTTTCCCGGGGGGCCGGGCAACGACTACATCACCCTCTACATCGTGACCGGTTTCGGCCGGCTCAAGCATCTCGGCGTCGCCGACGTCGCCCAGGACCAGGCGGTCCGGGCGATCGGCCGGCTGGATTCCTGGATCCGGGAAATCCACGAGAGAATCCTGAAAGACAAGACGGAGAATTTCAACAACCTCAGCCCGTCGATCGCCTTGTATCTGTACGCCCGGAGTTTCTACCTGGACGGGCATCCGGTCCCGGCCGCCTCCAAAAAAGCCGTCGATTATTTCCTGGGGCAGGGGGCCGAGTTCTGGCTCCAACTCGACAACCGCCAGAGCCAAGCCCACCTGGCCCTGGGCTTGAACCGGTTCGGCGACGCGCCGACGGCCCAGAAAATCATGCGGTCGATGAAAGAGCGGAGCAAGTTCGACGAGGAACTCGGCCGGTACTGGGCGGAAAGGGAACTGTCCTGGTGGTGGTACCGGGCGCCCATCGAAACCCAAGCGATGATGATCGAAGCCTTCGACGAGGTGATGAAGGATACCCCGGCGGTCGAGGAATGCCGGATCTGGCTCCTCAAGCAGAAACAGACCCAGGGTTGGAAAACGACCAAGGCCACAGCCGACGCCGTGTACGGACTGATCCTCCGGGGGGCGGATTTGCTGGCCTCGGATGAAATCGTCGAAGTGACCCTGGGCGGGATGATGGTCGAGCCGGAAAAGGTCGAGGCCGGAACGGGTTTTTACGAAAAACGCTATACGGCTCCGGAAATCAAGGCGGCGATGGGCGAAATCGAGGTTCGGAAGACGGACAAGGGAATCGCCTGGGGCGGCGTCTACTGGCAATACGTGGAGGACATCTCCA
>CAYSGA010000081.1:0-7922 GCA_964430165.1 uncultured Eubacteriales bacterium | reverse complement strand
GACCCAGTGCCTGGAACTCCGGGGCGGGGAAACGGTCCTGGAGGTCGGGACCGGTTCGGGGTATCAGGCGGCCGTCCTTGCTCTTTTAGTCTCAAAGGTTTATACCATCGAGTACCACGCCGCGCTGGCCGGGACGGCGGCCGGCTTGTTGACGAAACTCGGATATTTGAACGTCGAGGTTCGCTCCGGCGACGGATTTTTCGGCTGGCCGGAGAACGCCCCGTTCGATGGAATCATCGTCACCTGCGCCGCCCGCCGCGTGCCTGCCGCCCTGTTCGAACAGCTCGGGGAGGGCGGTCGGCTGGTGATTCCGCTAGGCAAGGAGGCGGGTGTCCAACGGTTGGTCCGCGTGCGGAAAGTCAAAGGAAAACCGGTCGAGGAGGAAATCACCCTGGTCCGGTTCGTCCCGATGCTCGGCGCCGACAAAATCAAATGATCAGGGGCGGATTTCGGCAACTTTCAGGCGGTTGAATACGTATTAAATATCTCGGGCATTTCTATATTCCGGAAAGGAGAAATCATGTCGAAAAAGGGATTGATGTTCTTCGTTTTGTTCGGCTTTTTCGCCGTGTCCTGCGTTTTCGCCGGAACGACCGAGGCGCGGGCCCTTCGTTTCCCGGCCGTTTCCCAGGACACGATCGTTTTCAGCTCCGGAGGGGACCTCTATAGCGTCCCGATCGCGGGCGGACTGGCCCGCAAACTGACCAGCCATCCCGGTTACGAGATGTTCGCCCGGTTTTCCCCGGACGGGAAAACGATCGCCTTCACCGGCGAATACGACGGGAACCGCGACGTCTACGTTATCCCCGCGGGAGGCGGCATTCCCCGCCGCGTCACCTACACCTCCACGCTCGGCCGCGACGACGTTTCCGACCGCATGGGCCCGAACAACATCGTCATGGGCTGGCGGCGCGACGGCAAGAGCATCGTCTTCCGCAGCCGGATGAGGGAATGGGACGATTTTCTCGGCCAGCTCTACGTCGTTCCGGCCGAGGGCGGCACGCCTGCCGACCTTCCCCTGCCGCGCGGCGGTTTCTGTTCCTTCTCCCCGGACGACACGAAACTGGCCTATAACCGGATTTTCCGCGAATTCCGTACCTGGAAACGGTATCGGGGCGGGATGACCGACGACATCTGGATCTACGATTTCGCGACGAAAAAAATCGAAAACATCTCGAACAACAACGCCGGCGACATCTTCCCGATGTGGAGCGGCGAGACCGTTTATTTCCTCTCGGACCGCGATGAAAACAAGCGGATGAACCTTTACGCCTATGACCTCAAATCGAAAGAGACGCGGGCCCTGACCCATTTCATCGATTTTGACATCAAGTTCCCCTCGCTCGGCCCCGCGGCCATCGTCTTCGAGAACGGCGGGTACATCTACCGCTTCGACCTGGCTTCCGAGAAGGCGGTCCAGGTCCCGATTTTCATCGAGGACGACCAGGTGTCGGCCCGGTCCAAAATCGTCTCCGTCGGTTCGCGCGTCACGAACTTCGAGATTTCCCCCGACGGCAAGCGGGCCCTCTTCGGGGCCCGGGGCGAAATCTTCACCGTCCCGGCCAAGTACGGCAACACCCGCAACCTGACCGGAACGTCCGGGGTCCATGAGCGGAATTCCAAGTGGTCGCCGGACGGCAAGTGGATCGCCTACATCTCCGACGTTTCGGGCGAGGATGAAATCTATCTGCGGCCCCAGGACGGAACCGGGACCGCCGTTCAGCTCACCTTCGACGCGGACACGTATAAATACGGGTTCCTCTGGTCGCCCGACGGTAAAAAGATCGCCTGGACGGACAAGCTTCTCCGGATCCAGTACCTCGACGTGGCCTCCAAAAAGGTGACAGGAGTCGACACGGCCAAAATCGGCGAGATCGGCGGCTTTTCCTGGTCTCCCGACAGCCGCTGGATCGCGTTCGCCAAACCGGAGGTCACGAGCCTGACGAAGATATACCTCTATTCGTTGGACGGCAAGAAAATCCACGAAGTGACCGACGGCTGGTACTCGAGCTACGACCCGGCGTTCAGCGGCGATGGGAAATATCTCTTCTTCGTCTCCGAGCGGGACTTCTCCCCAGGCCTGAGCGAGGTCGAGCTCAGCTACTATTACTCTTCGATGGCCCGGGTTTATTGCGTGACCCTGGCCGCGGATACGAAGTCGCCGTTCGCCCCCAAGAGTGACGAGGTCGAAATCAAGAAGGAGGCTGAGGCGGAAACGGGGAAATCCGGGGCCAAGGCCAAGCCGGCCGAGGCGAAAAAGGAAGAACCCGAAAAACCGGCGGTCGTGACGGTCAAGGTCGACGTCGAAAGCCTCAAGACCCGGCTGATCGGTTTGCCCGTCGAACCGGCCAATTATGGCTCCCTGGCCTCGGTCGGGGACAAGGTCTACTACCTGAAATATACCCGTGGCCCGGGCGGCCCGGCGTTTAAATCCTACAGCCTGTCCGACCGGAAAGAGAGCGACCTGGGCCAGATCGACGGCTATGAAATTTCGGCCGACCAAAAAAAGATGCTGGTCGCCCAGGCCCGCTCCTACGCCATCATCGACCTGCCCCAGGGGCCGGTCAAAATCGACGAAAAACTCGACTTGTCCGGAATGGACATGAACCTCGACCTCAAGCAGGAGTGGGAGCACGTCTACCTGGAGTGCTGGCGCCAGATGAAATACTTCTTCTATGCCTCCAATATGCATGGCCAGGATTGGGACGCCTTGAGAGAAAAGTACCTGCCCCTGGCCCGGGCGGCCAGCTGCCGGGCCGACCTGACCTATGTCATCGGCGAACTCATCGGCGAACTTAGCACCGGTCATACGTATGTCGGTGGAGGGGACCTGCCGGTCCTGCCCAAAGTCAAAGTCGGGCAGTTGGGCGCGATTCTCACCAAGGACGCCTCGGGTTATTACAAGGTCGTCAAGATTCTGCGCGGGGAGAACTGGGACCGGTCGCTCCGCTCTCCCCTGACGGAAATCGGCGTGGATGTCGGGGACGGCGATTACATCCTCGCGGTCAACGGCCGGCCGACCAAAGAGATGGCGGACATCTACCAGTCCCTGGTCAATACCGTCGGCAAGCAGGTTTCCCTCAAGGTCAACGGCAAGCCCGAGGAGAAGGGGAGCCGCGAGGTGGTCGTGGTTCCTATCGACGACGAACAGAAGCTGGTCTATTACACCTGGGTCCAGGAAAACATCGCCAAGGTCGACAAGGCCGCCGGCGGCAAAGTGGGATATATCCACATCCCGAACATGGGTCTGGACGGCCTGAACGAATTCGTCAAGTATTTCTATCCCCAGCTGCGGAAAAAGGCGCTGATCATCGACGTCCGGGGCAACGGCGGCGGCTTTGTCTCCCCGATGGTTTTCGAGCGGCTGCGGCGCGAGATGGTGATGGTCGAAATGAGCCGCGACACGGTCGCCCGGCCCGACCCTAACGAAGTCATGATCGGGCCCAAGGTCTGTCTGATGAATGAATTCAGCGCCTCTGATGGGGACATTTTCCCCTACCGGTTCAAGAAATCGGGGATGGGTAAACTGATCGGGAAGCGCTCGTGGGGTGGTGTGGTGGGCATCCGGGGTTCACTGCCGATCCTGGACGGCGGCTTTTTGAACAAGCCGGAGTTCGCACCATACAACATGGACGGACAGTGGATCATGGAGGGGATCGGAGTGGAACCGGATATCGTCGTGGACAACGACCCGGCCAGGGAATACGCGGGCATCGATGAACAGTTGAATAAGGGCATCGAGGTCATCCTCGAGGAACTCAAGACCAAGGAGGTCACGTTACCCCAGATTCCTCCGTTCCCGATCAAGAAATAAAACCTGATCTCCTTGCCTCAGCCCAGTGCCAGTCGGTTTCGTCCTCCCTCTTTGCCTTCCTTGAGAGGCACGTCGGCCCTTTTAAGAATCGAATCGACGTCGTCGCTCTCCCGGATAAAGGTCGCCCCGGTCGAAATGGTGGCCCGCAAGTCGCCGCTTTCCAGGGAGAGGTACGAGTTGCGAATAACTACTTCTCGGTAAATGAGTAACCTGGCCCCGAATAACTGGCCCCGAATAATCCCAAGACCCGTTGGATATTCGACCGGGCGATCGGGCTCATCGTGGTTGACTTTGCTCGGTCCAGGGAAATATGATTCCTTTGAAGGGCAGGCCGTTGATCGAACAAAAAATCATTTCCGGTTCGGATCTGGTCGGCACGAACCTCAAGCACTACCGGATCGAGGAATTCATCGGGCAGGGCGGCATGGGCGTCGTTTACCGCGCCCGGGACACCCGGCTCAACCGGCCGGTGGCGATCAAGCTCCTCAGCCCGGCCTTGGTCGCCAATTCAGAACGGCGAAACCGGTTCGTTCAGGAAGCCCGGGCGGCGGCCGCACTCAGCCATCCCGCCATCGCCCAGGTCTACGACATCGACGAAGTAGACGGCCGTCTTTTTATCGTCATGGAGTATATCGACGGCCGGTCCGTCGGCCGGCTCATCACCGACCGTGAGCTGGATCTCCTGAGCGCCATAGAAATCGCATTCCAGGTAACCGAGGGTCTGGCCAAGGCCCACGAGGCCGGGATCCTCCACCGGGACATCAAGTCCGACAACATCATGGTGACCCGCGACGGCCACGCCAAGCTACTCGATTTCGGGCTGGCCAAGCTGATGGAACCGGGTTCGGGCGAGGAGGTCCTTCCGACCGATCCCCTCCGGACCCTGACCAAGGATGCCGGCCGCACCCTTCCCGGGCTGGTGGTGGGGACGCTCCCGTATATGAGCCCGGAACAGGCCCGGGGCCGGGACCTCGACGCCCGGAGCGACCTGTTCTCGATTGGCGTCGTCCTTTACGAAATGGTCACGGGCGAACTCCCCTTCAAAGGCGATACGCCGCTGGATACCATGCACGCCATCGCTTACGAGGAAGCCAGGCCGGTCACGGTCGTCCGGCGCAACCTGTCCCCCCAGGTCCACCGCATCGTCTCCCGCTGTCTCCGCAAGCGGCCGGAGGACCGATATCCGGACGCCGGGGCTCTGGCGTCCGACCTGAAGCGTTTAAAACTCGACCTGGAATCCGGAACCCGGACGGACCTTCGCCCTGTGGAGCGTCTCCAAGTCTGGTTTGAAAACCTCAAGAATTCCTTTCCGTTGGGGAAGAGGGGGATTTGGATCGTCGTCGTGGCGGTGGCCGTGGCGATCGCTCTGCTCTTCACCAAATTCGACTGGGGGAGTCTGATCGGGCCGGCCGTCGTCGGCGTCTTCGTCTACCGGTTCGTCCGGAAAAAGAAAAATCGCCTGGTGGCTGGGTTTGTGAAAAGCATTTCCAAGCTTCCCTCGGTTCAGGCCGTGGTCTTCCGGGAGGGCAAAGTAACGGTCATCGTCGACAAGGCCCCGGCCTCCGTCTATCTCCGGATCACGGGTCTCGTCGAAGCGATGAACGGAAAAATGTTTTTCGGCAAACCCGTCGAGGCCGAAATCAAGAGCGATGTTCCTGAGGCCGAAGCCCACGCGCTCGTCAGGCAACTTGGCGTCGTTTACCTGAGGGAGGGTTTGCTCGGCGGCCAACTTCCCGAAAAAGCTTCGAAAGCATGACACGTTCCGGATCCCTTCAAAGGCGAAGGACTGCGGAGAACCGGCCGCCGGCGCGGCGTCCGTTTCTTGTCTCGTTCGATTGCCGGGCCGCGGAATCGCCCCGGGCGTTTCATCCGGCGGTTTTCGCGATCGCCCTCGTCTTCGCCGCCGTCCCGGCTTGCCGCAAACCCGCCCTTCCCGCGGCCGATACGGAGTCCGTGGGTGTGTCCGGGCCGAACCGGACCGTCCTTCCGGTCAACCAGGTCGTCACTCCGGCCGGGACTCAAATCACCCTTCCCGGTCTGCGGCCGCAGGCCCTGGCCCTGTCTCCTGACGAAAAGATCCTGGCCGTTTCGGGCAAGACTCATGAAGTCGTTATCATCGATCCGGCGACCGCCCAAATCCGCCAGCGGGTCGTCCTTCCGGCCGCTACCCCCGGTCAATCCCGCCCCGAGGCGGTCTCGCCGGCCATCCTGGCCCGGGACGAAAACGCCCAGTTGAGCTATACCGGGCTCGTTTTTTCGCCCGACGGGAAACGTCTCTATCTCAGCAACGTCAATGGCGGCATCAAGGTATTCAGCGTCAGTCCGGGTGGGGATGTCGCTCCCCGGGGCACAATCCCCCTTCCTCCGGCCGAAGCTCCGCGCCGGGCCGAGGAAATTCCAGCTGGGCTGGCCGTCAGCGCCGACGGCCGGCGCTTGTTCGTTTGCGGCAATCTTTCCAACCGGCTCCTCGAGATCGACGTCGGGACGGGCGCCGTCGTCCGGACGTTCGACGTCGGGGTCGCCCCGTTCGATGTCGTTCTGGCCTCCGGCAAGGCATACGTCAGCAACTGGGGAGGCCCGAGGCCGAAGCCCGGAGATATCGTCGGCCCGGCCGGGCGGGGGACCGAGGTCAAGGTCGATCCCGAAACGCGCATCGCCGCCGAAGGGTCGGTCAGCGTCATTAACCTCGCCGCCGGCCGGGCGACGGGCGAAATTCTCGCCCGGAAACATGCTTCCGCGCTTGCCCTTTCTCCGGACGAACGGTACCTCGTTTGCGCCAACGCGGCGAGCGACAATGTGAGCGTCGTCGACACCCGGACCGACGCGGTCGTCGAGACGATCTGGACCAGACCCAGCCCGGCCGACCTGTTCGGGGCCTCGCCCAACGCTCTTTGCTTCTCGCCGGATGGGCGGAAAATATTCGTCGCCAACGGAACGCAAAACGCCGTTGCCGTGATCGCCTTCGATCCGGCGGAAGCGGAGTCGCGGATCGAAGGCCTGATTCCGGCCGGCTGGTTTCCCGGCGCGGTTGTCTTCGACCGGGGCCGGAAGACGCTCTGGATCGCCAACATCAAGGGACATGCCGTCGAACCCCAGGAATCCGGGGACACCGGAGCTCCGGGGTTCAATACCCACCAATACATCGGGTCGGTTTCGGCGGTCTCCGTCCCGGACAAAAACGTCCTGGCCGAAATGTCCGCGACGGTCGAAAAAAATTACCGTCGTGAGCGGATCGCCACCGCCCTTCTTCCCCCCCGGCCGGGCCGTGCTCCCCGGCCCGTCCCGGAACGGATCGGCGAGCCCAGCGTGTTCAAACACGTCGTTTATGTCATCAAGGAGAACAGGACGTACGACCAGGTTCTGGGAGACGTTCCGTCCGGAAACGGCGATCCTTCCCTGTGCATCTTCGGCGAGCGGGTGACCCCCAACCAGCACAAAATGGTCCGGGAATTCGTCCTCCTCGACAACACGTATTGCAGCGGCATTCTGAGCGCCGACGGCCATCAGTGGTCGACGACGGCGTTCTCGACCGATTACCTGGAGAGGTCGTTCGCCGGTTGGCCGCGGAGTTACCCCGACGGGATGGGGCCGGACGAAGTCGACGCCCTGGCTTATGCGCCCAGTGGTTTCATCTGGGACAACGCCCTTCGGAACGGCATCTCGATCCGGAATTTCGGGGAATTCATGATGCCGGATTGCCGCTGGGCCGCTCCCGGGCGCGAAGGAGAACCGGCTTGGCGCGACTTCTGGGAGGAATACAATCACGACGGCGGGAAGGTGGTTATCGCCAGCAAGCCCGGGATCGAGACGATCGCCCCGTTCTCGCCGATGGACCATGTCGGCTGGCACATGGAAGTCCCGGACGTCTGGCGCGCTCGGAACATCGTCCGCCATGTCAAGGCCTGGGACAGGGAAGGACAAATGCCCCAACTCATCCTGATCTGTCTGCCCGACGATCATACGAGCGGGACATCCGTTGGGTCCCCGACCCCCGAGGCCTGCGTTGCCGACAACGACCTGGCCTTCGGCCAAATTGTCGAGGCCCTGAGCCGGAGCCGTTTCTGGCCGGAAACGGTCGTCTTCGGCATCGAGGACGACCCCCAGAACG
>CAYSGA010000080.1:0-8023 GCA_964430165.1 uncultured Eubacteriales bacterium | reverse complement strand
AAGCGCGGCGTGATTAGTCGAGAGGTTCGCGATCGGCCAAGTCGCGGGCGACGGAATAGCTTGACCATGAGGTGAAATACCGCCAGCGTCCTCCGAAGAGGGGGCCGGAGAGATGAAGCTGGATGTCCATCAGGCGGTTGAACGTGTCGCTTTCGGTGATCCCTTCATCCTGAAGGGCGGGGGTGACGTTGGATGAGGCGAACGATTTGTCGAGATAGAATCCCCACACCCCGCCGTGAAAAGCCGACGTTCCTTCGCGTGGGGAGAGGTCCACGGTTGAACCGGGCGTCAGAGCCTGGATCGGGGCGGCCGAGTCGGTCAGGTAGAAAGAATCCAAAGCGTAGATGTCCGGGACGACGAGCGGCGTGCCCCCGGAAAAGGACTCGGTGACGTCCAGGCCGTCGAAGAGAAAGATGTTCTGGGTCCACGAGGCGGCGCCCCGGGAACCGAAGAGGGACGGGACGGCTTCCCACATCCCGCCGACGTCGATCCGGTCGGATGTGGAAATGACGGCCTGGTTTTCGATGAGCGAGTTTATGGAATTGCCGGTCGGCAGGCGTTCGATCTGCGTTGCCGGAATGAAGACGCGCCCGCCGGGGAAGATGTCTTCCCTCGAATGCGCGGAGCCCGTTCTGGCCCCGGCCTTTTCCATGGTGAACATGACGGATACCCGGCCGAACGGTTCGACGGCGATATGTTCGCGGACGGCGGCCGCAAAGAGCGGAGCCGAAGCCCGGGCTGTGTAGACCCCCGTTCGAAGGCCGACGATCGAATACCAGCCGGAGGCGTCGGCCGAGACGGCGACCTCTTCCTCGATATTTTCACCCGCGACGGTAATCTTCGCTCCCGCGATAGCCCGTCCGGTGCCGTCGACAACCCGGCCCCAGAGAAGTCCCGTGTTTGAAGCGGCCGGGAGGGGAGCGGTGACGGTGAAAATCAGGCAGAGGCAGGCGCCGGCGAAAACGAGGGCACGGATGAACATTCGAGTTTTCCGCAAAGCCATGGTATTTTCTTCGGAAGCCCGCCGGTTGTCAACGAGAAAAGACGACGTTGAAAATAACGGCGGGGTCGGGTATCTTAACCTCTTCTTTGATTAAGACTACGAATTTCGGAGGATCGGCATGAGTGTTCAAAAAGACATCGCGGTGATCGGCGGCGGGCCGGGCGGATACGTCGCGGCGCTCCGGGCCGCTCAGCTCGGAAAAACCGTCGTTCTGTTCGAGAAGGAGTGGATAGGCGGGACCTGCATGAACGTCGGCTGCATTCCGACCAAGCACCTTCTCCACCAGACGAAAATCCTCCGCGAGATTCGGACGGCGAAAACCCTCGATGGGCCGGTTGCCCAGGTCACGTTGAACTGGGGCCGGGTCCAGGAGGAAAAACGCAAAGTCGTGGACCGGCTGGTTCGCGGCATCGAATATCTTTTGAAAAACAACAAGATCGACATTGTCCGAGGAACGGCCCTGTTGCGCGACGAGCGCCGGGTTGGCGTCCGGGACGGGGCGGGCGAGGGGACGGTTTACGAGGCCGGGGCGGTCATTCTGGCCCAGGGGAGCCGGCCGGCCGAGCTTCCGTTTCTCAAATTCGACGGGACGAATGTCCTGTCCAGCACGGAAATGCTCGACCTGGCCGAGCCACCCAAAACGATGGTCGTTATCGGTGCGGGCGCGATCGGGCTGGAAATGGGGACGATTTATTCCCGCCTCGGAACGGAGGTGACCGTCCTGGAAATCATGCCGGCTGCCCTTCCCGGGTGCGACAGGGAAATGGGCCAGCGGTTCGAGCTCGTGCTGAAAAAGCAGGGCCTCAAGGTCTTGACTCAGTCCCGCCTTGAATCCTGTGAACGGGCCGGCGGCGGGCTCGTCCTCAAGGGGACGATCCTCAAAACAAACGCCCCGTTCGAATATAGAGCCGAAAAAGTGCTGCTTGCGACCGGGCGGCGGCCCAACTCGGAAAACATCTCGGAGGGCGGCTCGCTCGTTGCCCTCGACAAGAGGGGCTTCGTCCAGGTGAATGAACGGTTGGAGACGAACGTCCCCGGGGTTTTCGCTGTCGGCGACGTGATCGGGGGAAAACTCCTGGCCCACAAGGCCTCCCATGAGGGGCTCGCGGCCGCCGAAAACGCCGCCGGCCGGTGCGGGCCCGTCGATTACCGGGCCCTGCCCATGGCCGTCTTCACCGATCCGGAATTCGCCTCTGTCGGCCTGACGGAAGAAGAGGCCCGGGCGGAATCGGGCGAAGTCCGGACCGGGACGTTCACCTTTCAGGCCAACGGTCGGGCGCTGACCATGGACGCGCCGGACGGTCTGGTCAAGATCATCGCCGATAAAAACGACAGGATTCTCGGCGCCCACATCCTCGGCGCCTGCGGCAGCGACCTGATCGCTGAAATCACCCTGGCCATGACCAAGGGCCTGAAAACGTCAGACGTCGCCGCATCGATCCACATCCATCCGACGCTTTCGGAAGCGGTCATGGAAGCGGCCCTGAAGGTCGACGGCCGGGCGATTCACTGTATGAACTGATAGCAAAGGGTGCTTTGGAAACCGGCCAAAAAACCCGGAAATGAATCCCCGGAGCGGAGTGGGACCCTCGTCAGGGTGACGAAGCGAAGTGGGATTCGTTTCCGGATTTGGGCCGGCCAACCTCCCTAGGATCATAGGTTCATTGAAAAGCCGTAGGGATTCGGCTAAAATCCTAGCACGACGACAAGGATTCAATATGGTTTTGGCGCTCGTTTTTTTGATTTTCGGCCTGCTCGGTGCCGTGATGGTTTCGATGAACGCCCTTTTGGGGCCGAAGAAGACGAACCCGGCCAAGGAACAGCCCTTCGAATGCGGCAGCCCGCCTCTCCAGAAGGGGATTCCGGGATTCGCGGTCAAATTTCCGCTCGTCGTTTTTCTTTTTGTCCTCTTCGATATTGAAGTCGCGTTTTTATTTCCCTGGGCGCTCGTTTTCCGGGAAATGAAAGGCCCGGCCTTCCTCATCCTCCTGGCCTACGCGGCCGTGCTGGCGGCCGGGTTCGTTTACGCCTGGAGGAAGGGCGCCTTCCGCTGGGATTGAAAAGATGCCCGGAAACTTCATCACCACCCGCTTTGACGCGATGCTTTCGTGGGGGCGCAAGTTCTCCCTCTTTCACTATCCATTTGTCACGGCCTGTTGCGGGATGGAATACATGTCGACCGCCTGCGCCCACTACGACATCGACCGCTTCGGCGCGGGCATGACTCGGTTTTCCCCGCGGCAGTCGGACATGCTGCTGGTTGTCGGGACCATCACCCTGAAACTCGCCCCGGTGCTGAAAACGGTCTACGACCAGATGACCGAGCCGAAATGGGTCATCGCCTTCGGGGCCTGCACGGTCTCGGGCGGCATCTACGATAATTACGCCGTCGTCCAGGGGATCGACGAGATCGTTCCCGTCGACATCTACATTCCCGGATGTCCGCCCCGCCCGGAGACGGTCCTGGACGGCCTGCTCAAGCTGCAGGAGAAAATTAAAAGCGACGGTCCGGATTGGCGATGGAAAAAAAAGACATCCTGACCGCCCTCCGCGAAGCATTCCCCGGCGGCGTCCTGGAAACGGGGGAGTCGTTTGGCGACCCGGTCGGCGCGGCCAACCCGGTTGTCGCGGACGACCCGGTCGCCCGAATCCGCCCCGAGGCCCTTCTCCTCGCGGCGGAATTTCTCAAAGCCGAACCGTGGTCTTACACGATGTTGCTTGACGCGACCTGCGTCGATTATCCCGACCGGCCGGACCGCTTCGAGATGATTTATCATTTCTTTTCGCTCGCTTCCCATCGCCGGATCCGGATTAAGGCGGCGCTTCCGGCCGACAACCCCGAAATCGGTTCCCTCTCCGGCTTGTGGAAAAACGCCGACTGGCTCGAACGGGAAATCTTCGACATGTTCGGGGTGCGTTTTTCCGGCCATCCCGGCCTTCGCCGGCTCTTCCTGGACGACGGGTTCGAGGGACATCCCCTCCGCAAGGATTATCCCCTCCGGAAGCGCCAGCCGTTCCTTGAAAAAAAGGGAGACATCGTGACGACCGCGTTTCAGGCCGAAGCCCGCCCTGAGAGCCTGCTCATCAACATGGGGCCATCGCATCCGGCCATGCATGGAACGATCCGGATCATGCTCGAGCTGGACGGCGAACGGATCCGAAATGCCGACGTCGAAGTCGGATATCTTCACCGCGGTTTTGAAAAAACCTGCGAAAACAGGACCTGGTTCAATCTCCTGATTTACACCGACCGGCTGAATTACGTCTCGCCGTTGCTCAATAACCTCGGCTACGCGATGGCCGTGGAGAAACTCTGCGGCCTGGAAATCCCGGAGCGGGCCCAATGGATCCGGGTGCTGATGAGCGAGCTGTCGCGGATCAGCGACCACTTGACCTGTCTGGCGGGCATGGCCATGGAAACCGGCGCCTTCACCGCGTTCCTTTATAACATGAAGGCCCGCGAGTTCCTCTGGGACATCATCGAGCAGACAACCGGCGCCCGGCTGACGACCTCCTACATCCGGATCGGAGGCGTGCGAGCGGATCTTCACCCCGATTATGAAGCAGCGGTCCGGAAAGGAGTCGCCGAAACGCGGAAAGTCATCAAGGATGTCCGCGGACTTCTGGACAAAAACGTCATCTTCCTCGGCCGGACGCGCGACATCGCGGTGATGAGCCGCGACGACGCCGTTTCCCACGGTTGGACCGGTCCGGCCCTGCGTTCGACGGGAATCGCCTACGACGTCCGGCGGGCCCATCCTTATTTGACCTACGACCGGCTGGCTTTCGACATTCCCACGGGAGACCGCGGTGACAATTATGACCGTTACCTCATCCGCATGACCGAGATGGAACAAAGCCTGCGGATCGTCGAGCAATGCCTCGACCCTCTCCGGCGCGACCGGCCCACCGCGAGCCCGGCTCCCATCGAGCCGGCCGAGGCGATCCGGGCTGGGCGGACGACACCTCCCGGTACCGCGGTCCATCTTTCCCTGAACCTCGAAGGCGCGGAGAAAGATGTCCTTCACGATATTCAATCGATCGACCCGAAATTCGCCTTTCCCGGAAAAGACGAGACTTACGGAACGATAGAAGGATTAATCTCGCATTTTCAATACTTTATGAAGGGTCATGGCTTTTGGCCCCCGGCCGGGGAAGCCTATGCGGCGGTCGAAGGAGGAAACGGCGAGCTCGGGTTTTTCATCGTTTCCGACGGAACGGACCGCCCGTACCGGCTCCACTTGCGGGCGCCCTGCCTGCACGTGATCTCCGCCCTGGCCGGGCTGATCAAGGGCCGTTTCCTGGCGGACATCATTCCCACGTTCGGATCGATGAACATGATCGGCGGGGAACTGGACCGATGACGACGGTTTTTACGGAAGGGCTGCGGGCGCGGGTCGAGGAAATATGCGCCCGCTATCCGAACAGGAGAACCGCGCTTCTTCCGGTCCTGCATCTCGTCCAGCGCGAGCGGGGATTTGTCGGCCCGGACGACGAAGCAACGGTCGCCGGCCTGTGCGGCCTGCGGCCGGTCGAAGTGCGGGAAGTCCTCACGTTTTACACGATGTTCCGGCGCGAACCCGCCGGCCGTCATCTTATCCAGGTTTGCACGAACCTTTCCTGCACCATCCGGGGCGGCGTCCGGATTCTGGACCATCTCCGCCGAACGCTCGGTATCGAGCCGGGCCGGACGACCCCGGACGGGCGTTTCAGCCTGGTCGAAGTCGAGTGCCTCGGGGCCTGCGACAAGGGGCCGTGCCTGATGGTCGGGGAGAAGCTCCACGAAGGCCTGACGATTCAAGCCGTCGACAAACTCCTGCGGGAGTCGGAGTGAGCGATGGCCGAAAAATATCTCACCCGCTCGTTCGACCCGGCCGGGCCTCGGTCTTTCAAAACCTATTCGGAAACAGGCGGCTATTCGGCGGCCCGAAAGGCGCTCGCCGAAATGACACCCGCCATGGTGATGGACGAAGTCAAGGCGGCGAATCTTCGCGGCCGGGGAGGGGCGGGGTTTCCGGCTGGAGTGAAATGGGGTTTCATCCCCCAGGCGAGTCTGGCTCCCAGATATCTTTGCATCAACGCCGACGAGGGCGAACCGGGAACGTTCAAGGACCGGTACATCCTCGCCCATGACCCGCACCTGCTTCTTGAAGGGAGCATCATCGTTTCTTACGCGGTGGGCATTCACACGGCCTACGTTTATATCCGGGGCGAGTATGAACAACTCGCCCGGCGGTTGGAAGAGGCGATTTCCGAGGCAATCCGGGAGGGCGTTCTAGGAGAAAATATCTTGGGCTCCACGTTTTCCCTGGACGTTTTGGTTTATCGCGGCGCCGGCGCTTACATCTGCGGCGAGGAAACGGCCCTCCTGGAATCCCTCGAAGGTTTTCGCGGACAGCCCCGCCTTAAGCCTCCGTTTCCGGCCGCCGTTGGCTTGTTCGGAAATCCGACGGTCATCAATAATGTCGAAACGCTGGCCAATCTGCCCGGGATTATCCGGCACGGGGCGGACTGGTTCCTCGGTCTGGGGAAGCCCAGGGACGGCGGAACGCGGCTGTATGGCGTCAGTGGTTCGGTGGTTAAGCCGGGCGTTTACGAACTTCCGTCGGGAACGCCGCTGCGGGAAATCATCTTCACCCACGCCGGCGGCCTGGCTCCGGGCCGGACGCTCAAGGCGGTGATTCCCGGAGGATTGTCCTCGGCCATCCTGCTTCCAGGGGAAATCGATGTGGCCATGGATTGCGAGTCGCTCGCCGCGGCCGGTTCGATGATCGGCTCGGCCGGCGTCATCGTGATCGACGACGCCGTTTCCATGAAAACGGTCCTGGACCGCGTCACGAAGTTTTACGCCCGTGAGTCCTGCGGCCAATGCACGCCCTGCCGGGTGGGCACGTCATGGATCCGGAAAATCGTCCGCCGGAGAGACGCCGGCGGCCGCCGGGACGACGACCTCGACCGGGTAAGCCGGTTGGCCGAAGCCATGATGGGCCGGTCGTTCTGCCCGTTCGGCGACACCGCCGCCGTCCCCGTTCTGGCCCTGATTCGGAAATTTCGAACGGAACTGGAAGAATAACGTCATGGCGAACATCACAATCGACGGGCAGAACCTCGAAGTCGCCGACGGGGTGACGATTCTCGTCGCGGCCGAAAAAGCCGGGATTTCCATCCCGCATTTTTGTCATCATCCGGCCCTGGCCCCGGAAGGCACCTGCCGGATGTGCGTCATCGACATCGAGGGAGAGGACAAACCGGAGCCGGCCTGCATGACGGTCGTCCGGAACGGGATGAAGATCGAGACCCGGTCGCCGCGGGTCGTGGAAGCCCGTCGCACTGTTCTCGAATTCCTTCTGGCCGACCACCCGATCGACTGCCCGATCTGCGACAAGGCGGGGGAGTGCCGGCTTCAGGATTACTACCGGGATTACGGGCTTTTCGCGAGCGACTTTCACGAACCGAAGACGCGGCGGTCGAAGATTCTCAAAATCGGGGAGCGGCTGATTCTGGACCGGGAACGCTGTGTCCTCTGCACTCGGTGCGTCCGGTTCCTGCGCGAGGTCACGAAAACCGGCGAGTTGGGTGTCTTCGAGAGGGGGGGCGATTCCGAAATCGGTATCGCCGAGAGAACCCCCGTCGCCACGGCCTATTCGGGAAACCTCGTCGACCTCTGCCCGGTCGGGGCGATCACCGACACTTCGTTCCGTTTCCGGACCCGGACCTGGTTTTTGGAGCCGAAGCCGTCGATCTGCCCGTTCTGCGCCCGCGGCTGCCGGGTCGACGTCGACGTCCATCCCGGCTTCTCGCGGCACCCCGAGACAGGGGGCATTCTCCGTGTCCGGCCGCGCCCCGACGCCACCCCGGCCGGCCCGTGGATTTGCGACGTCGGCCGCTATGCTTGGATCGATATCGAATCCCGGCGGGCGCGAAGAGTCATCTGGAACAACGGCGCCGCGGAAGCGGTCCCCAGCGGTGACAAGGCCTTTTCCATCTTAGGCGCAAAGATCCGTGCTCTGGCCGAATCCG
>CAYSGA010000079.1:0-8155 GCA_964430165.1 uncultured Eubacteriales bacterium | reverse complement strand
CCGTCGTTTCGGGTCGAGTCGGGGTTCGGCACCTGGATTTACCGGATTGCGGTCAATCACGTCAAGGATCATTTGCGGAAATCGTCCCGGCGAAAAACAGTTTCGCTCGACCAGGTCGGCGAAGGTCTGGCGGCAGTCGGTGACGGGGCCGAGATTCGCGTCCACGAACGTGAGGAGGAAAACCGCCGGAGCGAGGTTTTCCGGGTCCTGGAGACGATGCCGCCGAAGTACCGGATGATTCTCACCCTCCGGGACGTGGAAGGGCTTTCCTACGAGGAAGTCGCCCGGGCTCTCGGGATCGCCCCGGGGACGGTCGATTCCCGGCTTTTCCGCGCCCGGAAAATGCTTCGGAAAAAAATGGAGCCCTATCTTCAGACGGAAGGAGAAAGGCCATGAACTGCCGCCGGGTGGAACGTTGTCTTCTCGCATCCTTTGACCGGGGTCTTCCCGCGTCAACCCGCCAATCCGTGGAGCGGCACCTTGAGGCGTGTCCGGGCTGCCGGAAACGGGCCGGGGAATATGGAGAACTTCGAAAGCGGCTTTCGGGCGTCCGCGTCCCCGAGCTTCTTCCCCGGTTTTGGGAACGTCTCGAATCCCGGATCGGCGGAAACGGCCCGACGGGGGTCTCCGCCCTTTTGGCCCGGCTATGGGCCCGGGCCATCCCGGTATCCCTGTCCCTGATCGCCGGATTCGCCGTTGCCACCCTGTTCCTTTTCCCCTCTTCCCGGGCCGCCGATTTGTCCGGGTCGGAGGCGTTGCTGCTCACCGAAGGCAATCCGATCGCGGAAACCCAATCGATCATCGAGGAGGGACGCCGCGACGTCCGTGACCTGACGGTTCTGTTCGCCGCCTATGAACAGCCCGTCGGAAAGAGATGAAGGCCATGAAACAAACACGCTTGGGAGTCGTTCTTTCCCTGGGGCTGGCCTTTGCCGCGGGAGCGGCGGCCGGCATCTTCGCCGATCGGATTCTCTTCTCTCCCCGGGGACATCATCGGCCCGGCCCGTCGCCGGATCAATGGGAGAAGGACCTCGGCCTCACGAAGAGTCAAAAAGCCCGGATTCACGAAATCTTTAAAAATAATGACAGCCGGGTCAACGGGCTTCGGGCCGATTTCTACAAACACGTGGGGGAAATCCGGTCCGAAATAAGAAAAGAAATCGATGCTGTCCTGACACCGGAACAAAAGATCAAACAGGACGCCCTCATGGAAAAATTCCACAAGACGCGGGGCAAGGACGCCGGGCCCCGGCCGGCCGATCCCGACCCCCGCCCGGAGGGCGGGATTTCGAAGGAGAACAGTGATGAAAAAGAAAATCGTGATGGGAGCGGTGATTCTGGCCGTCATCGCGGGACTGATTCTCGGCTTTTCCCTTTTTAAAAAAGGCAAGGCTGAAGTTCCCAAATACCGCACTGCGGCCCTGACCTCGGGCGACATCGAGGCCCTGGTCGTCACGTCCGGAACGGTCAACCCCGTCGATATCATCGAAATCGGCAGCCAGGTTTCGGGCAAGATCGTCAGGCTCCACGCCGACTTCAATTCCGTCGTCAAAGCCGGCCAGGTCGTCGCCGAAATAGACCAAGACATCCTGAACTCCAAGGTCGAACAGAACGAATCCAGCTACCAGAGCCGCCAGGCCTCGCTGGAACAAGCCAAGTTCAACCTGGAAAACGCCAAAAAGAAATGGGACCGGACCCAGGATCTTTTCAGCCGGCAACTCGTGTCTTATGAGGACAAGGAAACGGCCGAAGCCAACTATATCGGGGCGAAGGTCAACCTTCAGGTGGCCGAAGCGAGCCTGGCCCAGCAGAAATCCGCCCTGGATCAAAGCAGGGTCGACCTGTCCTACGCCATCATCCGCTCCCCGATCAACGGAACGGTCATCACCCGGAACATCAACCTCGGCCAGACGGTGGCCGCCGGCTACACGACGCCGGTTCTTTTCAAGGTCGCCAGCGACCTGACTAACATGCAGGTCGAGTGCCCGGTGGACGAGGCCGATATCGGCCGGGTGAAGGAGGGACAGACTGTCCGGTTCACCGTCGACGCCTTCCAGGGGGAGGTCTTCACCGGTGAAATCCTCCAGGTCCGCAATTCGCCCACGACATCCAACAACGTCGTCACGTATGCGACGATCATCAAGACGAGCAATCCGGAATTGAAATTGAAGCCGGGGATGACCGCGACGGTATCCATCGTCACCGGGGAAGCCCGGGGGGCCCTCAAGATTCCCAACTCGGCCCTCAAGTTCACGCCGTCCCTTTCCGAAGAGGAAATGAAGACGATCTTCGAGAGCGTCCCGGCGGAGGTGGGGGACAAGCGGTCGAGCCAAAACCAAGGCGAGAGCCGGGAACAAACCTCGGGGGGTGTTCCGCGCCCGGATTTCGCCTTGATGACTCCCGAAATGAAGCAAAAGATCGCCCGGGCCCGAACCCGCGGCGGCTACGGCCGGATCTGGATTCTCGAGGATTCGGGCAAAATCCGGCCCGTTTCCGTCCGGACCGGCGTCACCGACAACTCCTATTCCGCCTTGATCTCCGGGGATTTGAAGGAAGGAATGAAGGTGATTCTGGGCACCGGCGCCGGCGCGGCCGCGACGGCGAACCAACAGAGCGGCGCTATGCCCGGCATGATGTTTATGGGTCCTCCGCGCCGTTAAGCGCGGGCGAAGGGACGAAACGATGATGGACGAGAATATCATCCGGCTGGAGAACCTGACCAAGACATACATTGTCGGGGAGACCGAGGTTCGGGCTCTCCGCGGAGTGAGCAATATCGTCCCGGCCGGCGATTTCGTGGCGATCATGGGCGCTTCGGGGTCGGGAAAGTCGACCCTGATGAACATCATTGGATGCCTCGACAAGCCGACCGACGGCCGGTATTTCCTGGACGGGGAGGACATTTCCACCCTTGACCGGAACGCCCTGGCCGGCATCCGCAACAAGAAAATCGGCTTCGTTTTTCAATCCTACAACCTCCTCCCCCGGACGACGGCCCTGGAAAACGTGGAACTCCCGCTGATTTACGCCAACGTGACCCATAGAGAACGGGAGTCCCGGGCGATGGCCTCGCTTTCGGCCGTCGGCCTCAAGGGCCGGGAGTCCCACAAGACGAACCAGTTGTCCGGCGGAGAACAGCAGCGGGTCGCGATCGCCCGGGCCCTGCTCAACCGCCCCCGGCTCATCCTGGCCGACGAGCCGACGGGCAACCTGGATTCCAAAACGAGCGACGAAATCATGAACGTTTTCGAGAAGCTCAACCACGAAGAGGGCATCAGCATCATCATGGTGACGCATGAGGCGGACATCGGCGTCCGGGCCAAGCGCCGCATCCATATGAAGGACGGCCTCATTGTCCGGGAAGATTAGCCAAGGAGAGACGGAATGAACGTCTTGCGAATATTGCGGGTGTCGCTCCGGGCCCTAGCCCGGAACAAGATGAGGACATTTCTCACCTGCCTCGGGATCATTATCGGCGTCGCGGCTGTGATCGCCATGGTCAGCATCGGCGCGGGCGCCCGGGCGGCCGTCGAATCCCGGTTCGAGTCCATGGGAACGAACCTGATCTACGTCGGCGGCAGCCACCGGAGCGTGAGCGGTGCCAGCACCCAGTCCGGCCAGTACAATCGCCTGACGGCCGAGGACGCCAAGGTGATCGCCGGTCTTCCTTCGGTCGAGGCGATCTCTCCCAGCGTCACCTCCCGGGCCCAGCTTGTTTACGGCAACAAGAACTGGAACACCATGATCCAGGGGACCGGGGAGGAATATCCTCTTGTCCGCAAATGGGAAATCGAGGCCGGGTCCTATTTCGACGAAAGCATGGTCCGTTCCGCGGCCAAGGTTTGCGTCATCGGAGCCGACATCAAAACAAATCTTTTTGATGAGGGGGAGGACCCCGTCGGCAAGACGATCCGTGTCTCCCGCGTGCCATTTCTCGTCCTGGGCGTCTTCAAGGCCAAGGGCCAATCGGGCGGATTCGGAAGCCGCGACGACATGGTCTGCGTTCCGTACACGACGGCGATGAAGCGCCTGCAGGGAGCGGATCATATCAATTCAATCGATGTTTCGGCGGTGTCTTCGGCCAAGACGACCGACGCCCAAAACGAAATCACCGAACTTCTCCGTATCCGCCACCGGATTCCCGAAGGTGGCACCGACGACTTCACGGTCCGGAACATGGCCGAGATCGCCGAGGGAGCGGCCGAGGCGACCGGCATCCTGACGATCCTTCTCGGATCGATCGCCTCGATTTCGCTGCTCGTCGGCGGCATCGGTATCATGAACATCATGCTGGTTTCGGTGACCGAACGCATCCGGGAGATCGGCATCCGGATGTCGATCGGGGCCCGGGAGCGCGACATCCTCCTCCAGTTTCTGGCGGAGGCCATCGTCCTGAGCCTCCTGGGCGGTCTCCTCGGAATCGCCCTGGGCGTCGGCGTGTCCAAGGTTCTCAAGTACATCCCCATCTTTTCCACCATCACGACCATGGTTTCCTGGAGTTCGGTTCTCCTGGCCTTCCTGTTTTCGGGGTCGGTGGGAATTTTCTTCGGATTTTATCCGGCCCGGAAAGCCTCCAAACTAGACCCGATCGAAGCTTTGCGCTACGAATGAGGGCGGCCGGACGATTTTCCCCGAACGTTGAAGACCGCCGAAGGAGAAATGAATATGAACATCTTGCGACGAATCGCCGCGACCGGAGCGCTGGCCTTCCTGGCCGTGGCCCTTGCGGCCCAGGAGCCGCCGAAGACGATGTCCCTGAGTTTGGATGAGTGCCTTGTCCGGGCTCTCCAAAACAACCTTTCCATCCAAGTGGCCGTTTTATCGCCTCAGGATTCCGAGCTGTCCGTCCGGAAGGCCATGGAGAAGTATCTGCCGACCGTAAATTTCGGCTTCACGAAGCGAAACTCGAGCAACGCCTCCTACTCCTGGCTGGAATCCCAGGACCGGACGCTGACCAAGAACAGCAATTATTCCGCCCAGGTCACGGAAACCATTCCCTTGGGGGGAACGTTGACCCTCGGGGTGGCTTCGGCCCTGACGAACACCAACCAGACCGGGACGACGATCAATCCCCGTTACAACAGCCAGCTCCAGTTCAGCTTCTCCCAGCCCCTGCTCCGGAATTTCGGGGTGAAAATGACTCAAAAGGACATCGTCGTTGCCCGGAACAACCTGGACGTTTCGGAAATTCAATTCGTCCAGACCGTCCAGGACACGATCTACGGCGTCGTCCAGGCCTATTGGAACCTGGTCTACAGCGTCGAGAACCTCAAGGTTCAGCGGAAATCGCTCGAACTCGCCCGGGATTTTCTGGCGAAAAACCAGAGGTCCGTGGAAATCGGAACGCTGGCGCCCCTGGACGTTCTGGCGGCCGAAAGCGAGGTCGCGACGCGCGAGGCGGGCATCCTCGCGGCCGAGGCGTCGGTCAAGGCCAATGAGGATCAAATCAAAAACCTTCTCAATTTCACGCCGGAGGAGGAAAACGGGCTGCGGGAAATCATCGCCTTGGATTCCCCCCGCTTCGAGGAACGCCGAATCGAAGTCGACGAAGCCTTGTCCGTGGCCATGGAGAAGAGGCCCGATCTCCGGATTTCCCGGATCAACCTCAGAACCGAGACCCTCAACCTCGACTACGCCCGAAACCAGCTTCTCCCCTCCTTGAGCCTCAGCGCCTCCTATGCCAGCCCGGGCGTCTCGGGGACGCGGTTGATTTACGACAGTGAATATTTCGGCAACATCATCGGGACCATTCCCGGATATTGGTCGGATTCGTGGAACGACGTTTTCGGGTTCAAATATCAAAATTGGAGTGTCGGGCTGACCCTCGATATCGGCCTGAGCACGATCCTGTCCCGGGCCGACCACGCCCGGGCCGAGCTCTCGATGCGGACGGCGAATCTCAACATGAAGAATTCCGAGCGAGCGGCCGTCCTGGAGATCCGCAATTCCGTCCGGACCCTTCAAACGGCTTACAAGCAGGCCCAGGCCTACAAGGTCGCCCGCGACCTGGCGGAAAAAACGCTCGCCGCCGAGGAGGAGAAACTCCGCGTCGGGCTGAGCACGAATTACACGGTTCTTCAATATCAACGCGACATGACGACCGCCCGGGTCCAGGAGTTGAAGGCGGTCATCGACTATAACATCGCCCAGGCCGATTTGGACCGGTCGATGGGGATTCTCCTGGAAAGCAAAAACATCCGGATCGCCGATTTGCTCGGCGGCCGGTAGGGAAAGTTGACCCTAAGCGGGGCGGGGGCTATCATATCGCTATGAAAACAGGCCGGCGGCCGCAGGCGCGAAAGACGTTTTTCTGCGTCTCGGCCGTCGTCCTTCATTTTCTTTTCACCGTCGTCGCGGCCCTGCCGGGAGTCGTTTTTTGTCACCGTCCCGGGGGGCGGATCGCCGTGGAATTCGCCGACCCGGCCGGCGTCTGCCTCTGCGACGAATGCGAACACTGCCGGGAACATCCTGCTAGAGAGGCGTCCGGCGCCCTTCAAAACGGACCGGTCATCGACGCCTGCCACTGTGCCCATGAGCCGCTTCTGAACCAGGTCGAAAGAACCGCCGTGAAGCGGGACGATGGAGCGGCCTGCCCGGCGCCGGACCGGACCTGGTTCCGTCCGCCGGCCGTTTTCGCCGTCCCCGACCCGGACTGGTCCACCGCTGAATCCGTCATTCCTCTCTTTGTCTCATCTGTCTTGCCTTTTCAGACCGGAATCTTACGCTGCTGAGGCGTTTCTCCCGCCGGGGGACGGCCTCCGTCTCCGGCCCCCCCTGCCGGCGGTGATCCGGCCTGTCTCCGGCTCCGCCGATCTCCTTGCCTTTCTATCGCTGCCACTCACGGCCATCCCGTTGAGGAGTAAACCCCATGAGCAAACAACCGAACAAACGCAAACACTGCCGGCCGATCGCATCCCTGCTTTCGGCCCTCGTCTTCGCGACCGGCTTCGCCGCCGCGGCGGCGCGGGGGCCGGATTCGCCCTTGGAGTTATCTCTCGCCCGGGCCGTCGAACTTGCCTTGGCCGGTCATCCCGAAATCCTCCTGGCCCGGGAGGAAGCCAAGGCGGCCTCCTCTCGCCGGAGGCAGGCGGAAGCCCGTCCCGACCCCCGGCTGACGTTTGGGGCGGCCGGGATTCCCTGGACGCTCAAATCCGGGGAGGTCGAGACCGAGTACTCCCTCGGGGTGGAACGGGAGTTTGAATTCCCCGGACGCCGGATGGCCCGGGTCGAAATCGCCCGTCATGACGAGGAGGAGGCTTCCCTGGAAATCGAACGGGCCGGACTTCTTTTGGCCGTCCGAGTCAAGAAAGCCTACCACCGGGCGGTATTCGCCGAGCAAACACTCTCGGCCCTGGAGTCACTCGGCGGAGTCCTCGAACGGTTTCTGGAGGCCATGATGGTCCGCTTCGAAAGCGGGGACGCGGCCTATGCCGACATCCTCCGGACCAAGGTCGAGAAGGCCCGATTGCAAAACCGCCTGATCGAAGCCCGACGGGACAGGGCTTCGGCCCGGGCTGAACTTCTTCTCCTTCTCGGCCTCGTCCCGGAGAGTCCGGTCCGGCTGACGGACGGCCTGTCGTTCCGGACATTTGATTCCTCCCTGGAGCAAGTCCTGGAAACGGCCCGGGCGGGGAGGCCGTCGTTGCGCTTGGCCCGACTCAGGGAATCCCGGGCCGAGGCCGAAATCCATCTGGCCTCCCTGGCCAAAAAGCCCGATTTCGAAGCCGGATTGTTTGTCCCCAGCAAAAACATAAGGGGCTGGGGCTTTTCCCTGGGGTTAAGCTTGCCGCTTTCGCCGGCCCGGGCGGAAGGCCTCCGGGCCGAAGCGGACGCCGCCCGGGGGAAAGGCCTCATCGAAACCGCCGCCCTGAACCGGCGGCTGACCTTCCTCATCGGCGCGGCGTATGCGGACGCCCGGTCGGCCGGGGAACAGGTCAGTGTATTCGAGCAGAAGCTCCTGGGTGAAATCGAGGCCGAAATTAAAAACGGATTGGAACAATACCGGCTCGGCCGGCTCGAAGCCTACGCCCTCCTCGACCTCTTCCGGTCGCTGGCCGAGGCGCGGGTCGAGCATCTGAACGCCCTTTACCTTTATGCCGTCGCCCTGGCCGGGATGGAATCGGCGGGCGAGGAATTCTGAAACGCGGAGCATGAC
>CAYSGA010000078.1:0-8223 GCA_964430165.1 uncultured Eubacteriales bacterium | reverse complement strand
TTCTCCGGCCGTATGCTTCCAAAACCTGGCCGGAAGTCGAGAAGCTCCTGCGGTGAAGATCCCTTCGTTCGCCAAGGTCAACCTGGGCCTCGAGGTCCTCCGGAAACGCCCCGACGGTTTCCACGATATTCGGACGTTATTCCAATGGGTCGATTTACACGATACGATCGAATTGCATCCGCTTCCCGGGCCGGAGATCCGGCTTCGGGGCAACGACCCTTCGATTCCCTGGGATGAAACCAACCTCATTTTCCGGGCGGCCGCCCGGCTTCGGGAAGAAAGCGGGTGCCGGGCCGGAGCGGAGATCGTCGCGACCAAGAAAATCCCGGCCGGCGGGGGGTTCGGCGGCGGAAGCTCGAACGCGGCCGCGGCTCTCCTGGGCCTCAACCATCTCTGGGGGTTGGGGCTTACAGCCGGGGATCTTGAAGCCTTGGGCCGGACTTTGGGGATGGACGTCCCCTACTTTCTCACCGGCGGGCTTTGTCTTGGGGAGGAACGGGGCGATCGCCTGACCCCGCTGCCCGACCTGCCGCGCGCATGGCTTGTCCTTGTCCTTCCTCCCTTCCCGGTCCCGACGCCTTTGGTCTACGGATCCTTGGGGCCAGCCGCCTTGACTTCGGAGGATGAAGTCAGTAAAATTGTGCGGTTTCTCGGGACCCGGGAACTTGGTTCCTTGACGAACGCGCTCGAAGAGACGATTTTTCGCTTCTTCCCTCAGCTTGACGAGATCAAACGCTTTTTACGGGATCAAGGCGCGGTCTTATCTCTCGTAACCGGTTCCGGGGCGGGTGTCTTCGGCCTTTTTAAGGACCGCGACGGAGCCGAACGTTGCCGGGCCGCCTTGGCCGGCCGTTTTGACGCCGTTTTGACGGCGACGATGGGCCGGGACCAAGGATGGGACGCGATCACGGCTGGGGTGTCGCCAAGTGGTAAGGCAGCGGGCTTTGGACCCGCCATTCGGGGGTTCGAATCCTCCCGCCCCAGCTCCGGATATAAACGCGCCGGGCGCGAAATATAAAGGAAACGATCATGAAGCTGTTTGCCGGTTCATCGAATCCCCGCTTGGCCCGGGAGATCGCCGCCTACCTGCGGATCGATCCGGGCAAATGCGTGCTGGACCGGTTCTCGGACGGGGAAATTCGTTTCTACATCGATGAAAATGTCCGGGGGGAGGACATCTTCGTTCTCCAGAGCGGATCGCACGAGGCCAATTTCAACCTCATGGAACTCTTCATCATGATCGACGCCTTCAAGCGGGCTTCGGCCGACCGGATCACGGCGGTCGTTCCCTACTACGGGTATGGCCGCCAGGACTGGAAAGACCGGCCCCGCGTGCCGATCTCGGCCCGGCTCGTGGCCGACCTTCTGGAAACATCCGGGGCCGACAGGATCTTGACCATGGACCTGCATTCGCCCCAGATCCAGGGATTTTTCTCCGTTCCGGTGGACAATCTCAACGGGGTTCCGGTCATGGTCAAATATTTTCAAAGCTTCGGCCTGACGAATGTCACCGTCGTCTCGCCCGACGCCGGAGGCGTCGGCCGGGCCAAGCATTTCGCCCGGCGCCTGGACGCCCCCCTGGCCATCATCGACAAACGCCGCCCGGCTCCCAACGTCGCCCAGGTTTTTAACGTCATCGGAGACGTGGCCGGCCAGGCCTGCATTCTTTTCGATGACATGGTCGACACCGGCGGCACGCTCTGCCTGAGCGCGGAGGCCCTTAAAAGCGCCGGGGCCAAGAACGTCCTGGCCTGCGCCACGCACGCCGTCCTCTCCGGTAGGGCCCTGGAAAAAATCGAATCCTCCCCCATCGAAAAACTCATCGTATCCAATACCATCACTCCGGAGAAACACCGGGCCTGCGCCAAGATCGTGACGCTGTCCGTCGCCGAACTCTTTGGCGAGGCCATCCGTCGGATCAACGAAAAAAGCTCCGTGAGCTCGTTGTTCGACTAAGGAGGACGACGCGAATGAACCTGAAAATTCCCACCCAGCCTCGCGAGGCGTTCGGCAAGAACGCTTCGTACCGTATTCGCCAGAGCGGCCGGATTCCGGCCATCCTTTACGGAGAAGGCCGGCCCAACCTGGCCCTCGTCCTGGACAAAAAAGACGTCATCCGGATTCTCAAATCCGAAACCGGGCTGAACACCTTGTTCAAAATCACGATCGAAGATGGAGAACGGGACGTCATGATCAAGGATGTCCAGATCAATCCGCTGACGGACCAGTTGATTCACGCCGACCTGATCCAGATCGACATGAACAAGGCGGTCCGGGTCGAGGTTCCGATCGAACTCGTCGGCGAAGCCGTCGGCGTCAAGACGGAGGGCGGGTTCATCGACTTCATGACCCGCGAATTGATGGTCGAGTGCCTCCCGGCGATGATTCCCGAGCATCTGACCGTGGATGTGTCGGGGCTCCATCTTCACCAGTCGATCAAAGTGTCCGACGTCGCCCTTCCCGAAGGGATCAAGCTGATCACGGACCCCGGCGCGGTTGTCGCCCTTGTCCAAGTACCGCACGAGGAAAAAGTCGAGGCGGCTCCCGTGGTCGAGGAAGGCATCGAGGCGGCGGCCCCGGCCGAGCCCGAAGTCATCAAAAAGGAGCGGGCCGAAAAGCCCGAGCCGGAGAAATAACCGGTGTGGGCGGTCGTGGGCCTGGGGAACCCGGGCTTGCGCTATGCCGAAACCCGGCATAACGTCGGGTTCATGCTGGTCAAACGGGTGGCTAAGGCCTGGGAGGTCAGGCTTCGGAAGCCCAAGTTTTCGGCCCGGACGGGCGAAGGCCGGAGAGCGGGCGAGCGAATCGTCCTGGCCCTGCCGGAGACATACATGAACGAGAGCGGTCAGGCCGTCAAGGCCCTCGTCGTCGGGATGGAAATCCCGACCGAGCGACTGGTGGTCGTCTTCGACGACGTCGACCTGCCGCTCGGCGAGATTCGCGTCCGCCGCGACGGCGGTCCCGGCACGCATCGGGGCCTGGCCTCGATCGTCGGGTTGATCGGGACGTCGTTCCCCCGGATTCGCGTCGGGATCGGGCCCGTGCCCGAAGGCGCCGAGATCACAGATTTCGTCCTGGAGGCGTTTCGGCCGGCGGAAAAAAAACTCCTAGCCGGGAGCCTCGGCCGGGCCATGGACGCGTTGGAGCTCGTCCTGGACGGACAAATCGATCAAGCGATGAACCGCTATAATTAGCGTTCGCCGGTTGAGGAAGCGAAAAACTTCCTCCTTGCTCCCCCCCGCGATGAGGGGGATGCTGTCAAACCATAAGGAGGTTTGGATGAAGTTGTATGAAACGGGGTTTCTCCTCGCCCCGAACATGACCGAGGAGGAGGCCGAGGGCGTCGTTCAGGGCCTGGCCGAAGTCATCCCCTTGAAAAACGGGAAGATGATCCGGATCGAAAAGTGGGGCAAGCGCCGGACGTCCTACGCCATCGGCAAGGCCCACGAGGCGTATTACGTTTTCTTCCATTACGAAGGCGGCGCGGAAATCCCGGCCGAGCTCGCCCGGCGGTTCCGCCAGATGGATACGATCATCCGCCATTTGACGCTGGCGAAGGAAACGCAGATGAACGTCCGGAAGAAAAAGAAAGTTAAGAAGAACGCCGGGCCCGGGACGGACGCGGAGACGGCGCCCGCCGCCGTCGAACCCAAGCGCGAGGAGGCCTGATCATGGCGGACGAAAAGCGGTTTGACCGATCCGACCGGCCGGAGAGGCCGGCCTACAAGAAGTTCTTTCCCCCGAAGAAAAAGTTCTGCCGTTTCTGTCAGCGGAACGTCAAGTTCATCGACTACAAAAACGCCGATGTCCTGAAAAAGTACATTCCCGACAGAGGCCGGATTTCGCCCCGACGGGTGACCGGCACCTGCGCCTTTCACCAGCGCAAACTGGCCGCGGCGGTGAAACGGGCCCGGCACATGGCCCTTCTGCCATACGTCACCGAGTGAGCCCGGAGGTCCCATGAAAGTCATCCTGAAAAACGACGTGGAAAACGTGGGCCGGAAGGGCGACGTCGTCATCGTCGCGCCCGGATACGGCCGCAATTACCTCATCCCCCGCAAACTGGCCCTTGAAGTGACGTCCTCGAACCTGAAGATGGTCGAAATCGAACGGTCGGCCCTGAAAAAAAAGGCCGAACAGGAGCGGGTGTCCTTCCAGGAAACGATCCAAAAACTCAACGAGGTGACGTTGTCCTTCAGCCGCAAGACGACCGAGAAGGACCACATCTTCGGCTCGGTCACCGCCGCCGACATCAAGGAAGCCTTGGATGCCCGGGGGTTCGCCGTCGACAGAAAACGGATCATCCTCCCCGAGCCCCTCAAGCGCCTGGGCAACCACAAAGTGACGATCAAGGTCTATCACGACGACAAGGCCGAAATTCAAGTCGCTGTCGTCGCCGAGGAAGAACCGGACGAAAAGACGGACAAAGCCCCGGCCGAGGCCTGAGGATTCCGACGAAACCCGCGGGCGGATCGGCCTGAAAGGAGGAGCGGTGGACCTGGATCTCCTGTTTCTGAAACGGACGCCGCCGCACAGCCCGGAAGCCGAACGGGCGGTTCTGGGCGGAATCCTGATCAACCCCCGGAATTACAGCGTCGTCCTGTCGAACATCTTAATCGAGGATTTCTACAAGGACGCCCACCGTAAAATCCTGGAAACGATCGGCCGGCTCGTGGACAAGGGCGTGGCGGTGGAGCTTCTCGCCGTCAGTGAGGAACTCCGCCGCGAGGGCCTGCTGGAGGAGGTGGGCGGAGCGGCCTATCTTTCCTCCCTGATGGATGGCGTGGCCCGAAACTCCAACGTCGAATATTATGCCCGGATCATCAAGGAAAAGAGCCTTCTCCGGCGGCTCATCTTTTCCTCCGCCCAGATCATCTCCGCCAGCTACGAGGAGAAGGAGGACGCCGACGACCTCGTCAACGCCGCCCAGGCGGCGATGATCGACGTGGCCGGGCAGCGGGACCGCCGGGGCTTCGTCCGCCTGAGCGAAGTCGTCGGGCCGACGATGGAGCACGTCCAAAAGCTCGTCGACACCCGGGATTCCGTCACCGGCGTGGACACCGGATTCTACGAGCTCAACAAGCTCACGGCCGGCTTTCATAAGGCCGAACTTGTCATCGTCGCCGCCCGCCCCTCCATGGGCAAAACCTCCATCTGCCTGAACATGACCCAGCACATCGGCCTCCGGACCGGGAAGGCCGTGGGGTTTTTCTCGATGGAAATGTCCCTGGAAGCCCTCTTCACCCGGATGCTGTGTGCCGATGCGATGATCGATCTCCAGAGCGTCCGGACGGGTCTGATCAACGACCGCGACCTGGACCGGCTCCGGCTGAGCGCCGAAACGCTCGCCCCCTGCCCGATTTTCCTCGACGAAACGCCCGCCCTGACCTTGGCCGAAATGAAGGCCAAGGCCCGGCGGCTGAAACTGGAGGGAATGCTCGATATCGTCTTTATCGACTACATCCAGCTGATGCGCGCCGGCGGGCGGTTTGAAAACCGCAACCAGGAAATGTCTTTCATCTCCCGCTCGCTCAAGGAACTGGCCAAGGAATTGTCCATCCCCGTCGTCGGCATCTCCCAGCTCAGCCGCGCCCCGGAGAAAGCCCGCCGCGAACCGCGCCCGATGCTCTCGGACCTGCGCGAGTCGGGCGCGATCGAGCAGGACGCCGACGTCGTGATTTTCATCTACCGCCCGGAAATGTACCTGTCGCCCGAGGAAAAAGCGACGCAAACCGAACTCCGGGGGATCGGGGAAGTGATCGTGGCCAAACAGCGCAACGGTCCGACGGGACAATTCTCGCTGGCTTTTCAAAACAAATACGCGAAGTTCGAAAACCTCGAAACTTCCCGCCGCGGCCCGGAGGGCTGAGGCGTGGTCCCCGAGTCGACCTCGATTTTCGGCCGCTTTTTCGAGCAGTTGGGGGAGTTTTCCCAACTGGCCGCCCGGACCTTCCGGAGCTTTTTTCAAAAACCCTGGGAAGGAAGAATCTTCCTCCAACAACTGGAGCAGATCGGACTCCGGACGCTTCCCGTCGTCTCTCTGACCGCGGCCTTCGGCGGCCTGGTCTTCGGGCTTCAGAGTTATTACGGCTTTCACAAGTACATCGGCCAGGGGACGGAGGCTTACGGCGGTCCGATCATCGCCGTCGGACTGGTCCGGGAACTCATCCCCATCCTTGTCGGCCTCATGGTCGCGGGCCGGGTCGGCTCCTCCATGGCCGCCGAGATCGGGACGATGCGGATCACCGAACAGATCGACGCCCTCTTCACCCTGGGGGCGGATTCTGTGCGCTACTTGGTCGCCCCCCGCACGGCGGCCGCCTTCTTTATGTTGCCCTGTTTGACCCTGTACGGCGACCTCATCGGAATCCTCTGCGCCCAATTTTACAATGTCGTCCTGATGGGGGTGAACGGGACGGTCTATTGGCGCAATACCCTCATGTACCTGGACCTCTGGGATGTTCTCTCCGGCCTGGTCAAGGCCGCCGTGTTCGGCGTCCTGATCGCCATCATCGGGTGCTGGCAGGGGCTGGAAACCGAAGGAGGGGCCGAGGGTGTGGGCCGGGCCACCACCCGGGCCGTGGTCCTGGCCTCGATTACGATCCTCATCTTCAATTTCTTCCTGAGCGAATTTCTCCCGGACAGCCTATGATCCGATTCCGCGATATTCACAAATCCTTCGGCCCGAAACGGGTGCTGGAAGGGCTCGACCTGGAAATTCGGACCGGAGAAACGCTCACCGTCATCGGCCAGAGCGGGTCGGGGAAGAGCGTTCTCCTTAAGATCCTGATCGGAATTCTCGACCCCGACCGGGGATCGGTCTTCGTCGACGACGTCGAAGTGACCGCCCTGGACCGGGAGGCGCGCCAGGCGGCCGCCAGCAAGTTCGGGATGCTGTTCCAGGCTTCGGCCCTGTTTGATTCGATGAACGTCGGCGAGAACGTGGCCTTCGGCCTGAAACGGCGGACGGACCTTGACCGTCCGGCGGTCGAGAAAATCGTCGCCGACAGCCTGACGAAAGTCGGACTGCGGGGAATCGAACATCTGATGCCTCACGAGCTTTCCGGCGGCATGCGCAAAAGGGTCGGCCTGGCCCGGGCCATCGCCTACCGGCCGGAAATCATCCTGTACGACGAGCCGTCGACCGGACTGGATCCGATCCGGGCCGATTCCATCAACGACCTGATTCTTCTCCTTCAAAAGGAGCTGGGAGTGACTTCGATCGTCATCACGCATGACTTGGTCAGCGCCCGGAAAGTCGCCGACCGGATCGCCATGTTGTACGGCGGAAAAATCATCGCCGTCGGCAACCCGGAGGAAATCCGGGATTCCCCCGACCCCGTGGTCCAGCAGTTTCTCCTCGGGCGGGCGGACGGTCCGATTAAAAACTGGTAGCGGAGGAAAGGAATGAACCGGAAAACGAGAGTCGGCCTTTTTGTCGGCGGGACGCTGGCGGTCCTGGCCGTTTTTATTTTCCTGGTCGGAGACGTGAGTTATCTGTTCAAAAAGTCGGGACTCACCATCATCGTCGATGTCCCGACCGCGGCCGGGCTGGATACCAAGGCCGTGGTCAAAATGGCCGGCGTTAAAATCGGCTTCGTCCGGGAAATCCGTCTGTCCGGGATCCGGGCCCGAGTCCTCATGGCCATCGATCCCGGTGTCGGGGTGCCCGTCGATTCGACGGCGGCTTTTTCAACCCTTGGCCTGCTTGGGGAGAAATACGTCGAGATTGAGCCCGGTGGATCGTCGTCCTATTGCCGGGACGGCGACGTCATCCAGGGGGCCCAGAAAGCGGGTTTTGACCAGGTGGGAGAACTCCTCTCTTCCCTGGGAGGAGAACTCCAGACGGCCGCCTCCTCTCTCCGCGAAGTCCTGAACGAAGAGACGCGGACGAAGATAAAAACAGCCCTGGACGAGGCGGCCGGCGCGGCCGGGGAATTGCGCGCCTTTCTCGCCCAAAACCGGAGCGGGTTCGGCGATTTGGTGCAAGGGGCGAATCAAACAGTTGATGGGATCCGCCGGACGGTGGGAGACGCGGCCGCAAGCCTCGAGGAAACACTGTCCGTGCTGCGGGAGACGGTCGAGGAAAACCGCGACACGCTCAAAACCGACCTGACCAAAATCGGCGAGGCGGCGGAGAAGCTCCGGCAGCTTCTCGAGAGGATCGACAAGGGCGAAGGCACGGCCGGAAAGCTCCTCCGGGAGCCCGGTCTTTATGACGAA
>CAYSGA010000077.1:0-8243 GCA_964430165.1 uncultured Eubacteriales bacterium | reverse complement strand
GCGTCGCCACTTCCAAAGCGGCTTCCTGGAGGCGGGCTTGATCCTCCGTCGCCTTGGGGAGCCGATGGGCGGCCATGACCTTGTTGAAGGCGGTCGTGTCCAGGTCGACGTACCGGAGAAACTCGTCTTTCCTGGCCTGGGCTTCGGTTGCCGCGCGGTTCATTTCGTTCCAGGATTTTTCATACCCTTTTTTGCCGACCGTCAGGTTGGCCACCATGGCCGAAAGTCCGGCCGAAAGGGCGCCGCAATAGGCGGCCACGCTTCCGCCGCCGGGGGCGGGGGAGTCCATCGACAACTCGTCGGCGAACGCCCGCAGATCCATTCCGACCAATCCGGCATCCCCCTCCGTGACCTGGAATTCAATGATCTTTTTTATCGGATCGAACGGGACGACGTCGCTCAACCCGAGGGAGAGGACCGCGACCCGAAGGAGCTCCGATTCCGGAACGCCGGAGCTCTTTCCCTGGCGTTCGAGGTAATACCGGCCGGCCTGGAGAAGCGCTTCCTTGGGGATCATGCCGACCAATTCACTCCCGGTGACCCGGAGTCCCAGGGCCGACGCTTGGGCCCGGACGTCGTCAAAAACAACATGAATCGGAGTAACCTTGTAATTGGTGAAATTGATCGATATCTGGGCCCGCCGGTAATCCTCGATGTACCACCCCACGGCCTTGACATGGGGGAACCGCCCGGGGACATTGATCGAAACCCCGTTTTCGTCCCGGACAATTTCGCCTTTTTTATCGCGCTTCACCCGCCCGCTTTCCCGGATGTTTAGGGCGATCTCGGAAGCGAGCTTTCGGTCGCGCGTGTTGAGGTCGATGTTGTAGGCGATCAAAAACTCCCGGGCACCGATGATCGTCGCGCCGGCGGACGGAAGGAACACGGCTTCGCCGCAATCGGGCGTCCAGGCCGGGTCCTTGAGCTTTTCGGCCAGTCCTTCGTATTCGCCCTGCCGGACGAAGGCCAGGTTGCGCCGTTCGGGCCTCGTGGCCGCCTCTTCGTAAAAATAGACGGGGAGGCCGAGCTCCCGGGCCACCCGGGAGCCGAGTCCGCGGGCCAGGGCGACGCATTCCTCCATCGTCACCCCGGACAGGGGGACGAACGGACAGACGTCGGTTGCGCCGATCCGGCTGTGGGCGCCCTTGTGGAAACGCATGTCGATGACTTCCGAGGCTTTTCGGATCGCCCGGAAGGCCGCCTCGACGGCCGCCTCCGGCGCGCCGATGAACGTCACGACGGTCCGGTTGGTCGACTCGCCGGGGTCCACGTCGAGGAGCTTGACTCCGGGAACCGTTTCGATTTCGCGGGTGATGGCCGCGATTTTCATCTTGTCCCGTCCTTCGCTGAAATTCGGGACGCATTCCACGAGCTTCATCAGTTTCTCCTTACTTCCTGATCACTTCCAGGAGCTGACCCCGGGCGTCGAATATTTCGACCTCGTCGAATTCGGTCAATTCCTCCCGACAGGACTTGAGCGAACCGGCGATGACGATGACGAACGGCTGGATCAAGTACTTTTGAGCGGTTTGGAGAATCCGGTCGGAGTCAACCTCCATCACGTTTGCCGGAAACCCGCTCCAGAGTTCTTCCCCGGCTCCGGCCGCCTTCATGGCCGCGACATATCCCGAAAAATTGTCGTAACGATCGAGCCGGAGGGGAAACCCTCCCATCAGGTTGAATTTCGCCTCCTCGATTTCATCGAGGGACACCGGTTCCCGGGTCAGGCGGCGGATTTCAGATAAAATTTCCCGGACGGAGGCGGCGACGACTTCGGGCCGGACGAGCGCGCGAACGGTGAAGACGCCGCCGGCCCGGTAAAATTCGGGCCGGCTGGATGTTTCATAAGCGTATCCCTTGGACTCGCGAAGATTTAGAAACAAACGGGAATTGATCGTTCCCCCGAGCAATTGGCCGAGAACCATGAAAGCGAATCGTTCTCCCGGGACAAGCGGCGGAAGAACCGTTCCGGCGCAGATCGAGCTCTGGCCGGCTTGGGGGAGATCGATAAAACAAATCCGATTGCGGTCCGGCGGCCGGGGCGGCGGCACGGGAGCGATGGTCTCGACGCGGGGCTTCCAGGTGTTGAGGACGTGCGAAATCTTGCGTGAGGCTGTGTTGATGTTGACGGCTCCGGTCAAGACGACCTGGGCGTTGTTCGGCCGGATATTTCGGTCCCAAAATTCGAGAAGATCGCGGAGGGCCCATGTTTTAATGGAGCCCCGTCCGAAGGCGAATTTTCCGTACGGGTGTCCCTGGAACAGAAATCCGCCCAGAAACCGATGGGCTAAAAACGAGGGATCGCGCTCCTCGGCGGTCATTTCGGAGCTTACCATCGACTGGACGATTTTGATTTCGCGGTCCTCGATCCGGGGCAGGAGAATCATTTCAGCGACGAGAGACAAAGCTTTGTCGAGGGATTCCTCCGGGAAATGAAATCCGAGGAGGATGACGTCCCGGTCGGCCGAAACAGCGAACGAGCCGCCGATGCTTTCGATTTGCTCCTCGATTTCAGCGGCGGAATGGGGCTGCGTTCCCCGGCCGAAAATCCCCGCGGCCAAAGTCGCCAGTCCGGGCGTTTTCTCGGGAGACGCCTGTTCCCCGCAGAAAAAAATCAGATGAAGACTCGTGATCGGCTCCGCTTCCCGGAAGACGACGGTCATGACAAGACCGTTGGACAAGGTGCTCGATTCGAGGCGGGGTAAACGAAATTCCGGCCGGGGGTCGGGCGCCGGAAGTTTCTGACGAAAACGCTCCTGACCCGGGACGGCGGCCGCCCATACGCCGACCGTCGCCACCAAGACCGCCCGTGTCCACCGTTTGTTTATCATCTATTTCATGCGGACGTTGAGGATAACGCAGTTGTCGAGGGTGAAGTATCGATTCGCGATCGCGACGATTTGGGGAGAGGTGACTTTCAGGGCCCGGTCGGTTTCCCGTTCGAGGTCGTCCAGCGTCCGCCCCGTCGCGTGCAGGACCCAGAACGATTGGATGAGAAAGATCGCCCGGTCCAGGGATGTAGCCGTGAGATTGAGAAGGTCCTGACGGTAGAGCGTTTTGGCCTTGGCCATCTCCTCATCGCCCGGGAACGACCGTTTGATCTTGTCCAATTCGGAAAAAACTGCGTCCACGCAGGCCGAGATCTGCGGTTGGCTGGCGATGATGAAAAGCTTGTAAACGGAACGATGGGAGCGGCGATCGATCCCCCCCGACAACTGAAAGGCGATTTTTGCCTCCCGGTTCAAAAGGCGACGGTTGAGCCGGGAGCTCCGGCCTTTCATCAGGAGGTAATCAAGAAGCGTCAGGATGGCCGAATCCTGCGCTCCGGACGCGGAGAGCCGGAAGCCCAAAAAGACGGCCGGGGCTGAAGCTAGGGGGTCTTCCATGGTCCGGGAGAAGGGCGCTTTCGCGAAGGCCGGGGTTTCGAACATCACGGTTGGCGGTGTGCCGCCCGGCAGCGATTCGAAATAACGGGCGACTAATTCCCGGGCCCGGGCGTTGTCGAACCGGCCGGAGATGCAAAGAACGGCGTTTTGAGGGACGTACCGGGCGTGGTAGAACGACTTGACGTCATTCAAGGTCAGATTGCGGATGTCGCTTTCCTCACCGAGAAGGGAATGGCCGAAGGAGAAATCGGAATAAAGGAGCTGATCGAACGCTTGGAGACTGTTGAGAAAAGGCTCGGAGGTCCTCCGATTCCGCAGCTCCTCGAGGAGGTCGGACCGGGCCTTTTCAAATTTTTCTTGGGAAAGGTCGAGAGTCCGCATCCGGTCGGATTCGAGCCAGAGGGCGAGGGCCAGATGATTCGACGGAATCGTCTGATAATACAGGGTCTGATCCTCGAGGGCATTGGCATTCAGCGTGCCCCCGATGCGGTTGATGCTGGAGATGTGTTCCAAGGGAGAGACATTGGCCGAACCGGCGGTCATCATGAGCTTTTCGAGCAGGTAGGCCACCCCGGTCTTTCCCGGCATTTCGTGAATCGACCCGGCGTTGTATCCGACGGCCACGGAGACGACGGGAAGGTCAAGGTGCTCGTGAAGGATGACGGTCAGTCCGTTTTTCAGCGTGTAATGAGCGACGCCGGAAAAAAATGATGTCTGAGCGGAGAGCGGGACGGTCAAAACGCCGACGGCCGCGGCCGCGGCGAGGAACCGCGTCCCCACCCTCATCGAGTTCATGAATCTTAAAATATCACAATCGGCCTGTTCAATCTATCGGCCGGCGGCGAAAATGGACGAAAGAGAAAGCTTCGGGCAGATGGGAGTCGTAAACCCCGTGCCGGTTCAGGGCCCAACCGGGATCGGGGGGGATCCGGGAGGCGGCCGACAGGGCGGGTTCGAAACGAGAAAAATCCATCCGCCAGACGTCCCCGTCGCGGGGTGGAAGAGCGCGTCCTCCGGCCAAAAGATCGAAGCCTTTCCAGGGAAAAGCCGCTTCCACGGTCCAGCCTCGGTCGATGTCCCGGCCGTCGTTAAGAGAGCCCTCGACGTTCACGGCCCATCGAAGACCCGGAAAATCCCAGTCCATGAAGGCCCACCGCTTGCCGCGCGGATGGCGGCCGTACCGGGAAGCGTCCTGGAATCCTCCCAACACGTCGACGTTCCGGGTAGAGAGGTCGAATTCGGGGCGCCGGTCGAACCCGGCCCGCCGATACGCGTCCTGCCAGATATAGAAAACCTCGTAAATCGTCCCCAGGGCGTTGATTTGAAATTCATAATAAGCGTCGGGCCCGGCGATGAAAAGCTCGGCGTCGTTTTCCGTCCAGAGGAAGGAATCCCGTTCGGTCAAACGGGCCCGGACGTCGGGTTCCTCGATCCAATAAGCGAGATAAAACGCCTCGTCGTCCCAGACCGCGGCCATCCGCGTGTCAAACGCCGCCGGACTCCCGTCGACGAGGTCGACGAAACGCGGCGACCGGGCGGCCCGTTGCCAGCACGGGTCGTCGAGGCGTCCGTCGACCTGGGGCGGGCGGGGCGTGCGGAGACACTCATAATGGACGAGAAATTCTTCGGCACATCCGGACACGGGCGTTTTCATGACGGTCTATAATAGAATTAATCCAATCCCCGGGCGATTGCAACTCGGAGGCTCCATGTGTTAATCTTGGCGTTCGTAAAAACCGAAACGCGAGGAGAGACGCCATGGCCGACCACTGCCGGTACTTGTTCACCTCGGAGTCCGTGACCCCCGGTCATCCGGATAAAATCTGCGACCAGGTTTCCGACGCGATCGTCGACGACATCCTCGGGCAGGACCCGAACGGCCGCATCGCCTGCGAGACGCTGGCCACGACCGGCCTCGTCCTGCTCGCCGGCGAAATCACCACTCACGCCTACTGCGACTTTCAAAAAATCGTCCGGGACACGGTCCGGGACATCGGATACACCCAGGCCCATTTCGGGTTCGATTACGAAACCTGCTGCGTCTTGAGCTCGATTCACGAACAATCTCCGGACATCGCCCTGGGCGTCGATGAAGCGGCCGGCCACGAGCAGGGGGCCGGCGACCAGGGCTTGATGTTCGGATTCGCCTGCCGAGAAACCGACGTCCTCATGCCGATGCCGATCATGCTCGCCCATTACCTGGCCCGGCGGCTGACGGACGTCCGGAAAGGCGCCATTCTGCCCTATCTCCGGCCGGACGGCAAAACCCAGGTCACGGTCGAATACGAAAATAACGTCCCGAAACGAGTCGACGCCGTCGTCATCGCCGCCCAGCACGACGGCGACGTCAAGATGGGCGACCTTCGCGAAGACATCAGGCGCGAGGTCATCGATCCCGTCGTCCCGGCCGGGATGATCGACCGGAACACGAAAATTTTCATCAACGGAACGGGTCGGTTCGAACAGGGCGGACCCATCGCCGATTCGGGCCTGACCGGCCGGAAAATCATTGTCGACACCTACGGTGGTTTCAGCAGCCACGGCGGCGGGTGTTTTTCGGGAAAGGATCCCTCGAAGGTCGACCGGTCCGGTTCCTACATGGCCCGCTACGTCGCCAAAAATCTCGTGGCCGCGGGAGTGGCCGACAAGATTGAGGTCCAGCTCGCCTATTGCATCGGCATCGCCGAACCCGTTTCCCTGATGGTCGACACGTTTGAAACGGGAAAGATACCCGAAGCCCGCATCCGGGAAATCATCCGAGCCCATTTTCCCCTCACACCGAAGAGGATGATCGAGCATCTCGACCTCAAAAAGCCCCGGTATAAAAAATCGGCCGCTTTTGGCCATTTCGGACGGACGGAACCTGAATTTACCTGGGAGCAGACAGACAAGGCCGCGGCCATCCGCCGCGACGCCGGCCTGTAAGCCGGCCGGCCGGAACGCCGGGCGGATTTACAATCGGGGGAGGCGTTTGAGCAAGTCCTCTGTCCGGATCCGGAGATCGTCCTTCGCCTGGGCGAGGATTTTTTCCAAAAGTTCGCGGGACTTGGGGTAGTCTTTTTTCTTGAAATATGTCATCGCCAGGTTGTACTGGACATTCAATTCGGTCGGGGACAGCCTGATCGCCTGCTGGAAGCTGTCGATCGCGTCGTAAAATTTCTCCTGCGCGTCATAGATCAAACCCTCGAGGTTGAACGCCAGGACCGATTTGGGATACTTCGAAATCGCCTTTCGGATCCAGTCGAGGGCGGAGTCAAACCGGTCGTTTTCATAGTCGGTTTTGGCCAGGTTATACGCCGCGTTATAGTTCTGGTCGAGCTCGAAGGCTTTTGTCCAGGCCTCCACGGCCGGTCCTTTCTGACCGTTCTGATCGTAAGCGGTCGCCAGGTTGTTCCATCCCTCGGAAAACGCCCGGTCGATTTCTACGCACGCCTGAAGCGCCTGGATCGCTTCCGGGATCCGTCCTTTCATCATCAGGGCCAGGCCCCGCAGGTTCAAGGCGGCGGCGAAGCGCGGATTCAGGGTGAGCGCCTGGTCGATATATTTGAACGATTCGTCCACCATGTTGTATTGCAGGCAGAGAGCGGCCTTGTCGAATTGATATTGGGGGTCCCTCTCCCTTTCGAGGGCGAGTTTTTTGGCCGAAGAGGTGCACGCCGAAACGATCAGGAGGAAGGCCAAAACGGCTATCGCTTGGATGAGACGGAAACGAGTCATGGTTTCTCCGATCCGGACCTCTCGTGTTCGTCCTTGAGAGTCCGCGTCATAAGGTCGGTCAAGGCGCGCCGGGGATCTTTCCGGCGGTATAAAACCTGGTAAACTTGTTCGGTGATCGGGAGGTCGACGTTTTCGCGGCGGGCCAATTGGCGGGCCGAAACCGTCGTCGGAATCCCCTCGGCCGTCTCCCGCATCCGGCCGACGATTTCGGTCAGGTGACGGCCCCGGCCAAGTTCCAAGCCGACGTTCCGGTTCCGGCTGAGGGGCCCCGTGCAGGTGAGCACGAGATCACCCATGCCGGCCAGGCCCGCGAACGTCTCCGGGCGGGCCCCGAGCTTCGTCCCGAGCCGGGCGATTTCGGCCAGGCCGCGGGTCATCAGGGCCGCCCGGGAGTTGAACCCGAAATTCATCGCATCGGAGAGTCCGGCGGCGATGGCGATGATGTTTTTCAGGGCGCCGGCGATCTCCACGCCCACAACGTCCCGGCTCGTATAGATCCGCCAGCGTTCGTTCGACAAGCGGGTCTGGACGCGCCGGGCCAGTTCCGAGTCGGTCGAGGCCATCACCAGCCCCGTCGGATGTCCCTCGGCCGCCTCCTTGGAAAAACTCGGGCCGGAAAGAACGCCGACCCGAACCCGGCCGGAGGGGAGGGGAGTTGCGGCGACAATTTCACTCATCCGGAGAAGGCTCCGTTTTTCGATTCCCTTGGTCAGGCTGACCACACCCGTGTCCGGAAGCAGGAACTCGGCCACGCGGGCGTAGACTTTTCGAAAGTATACCGATGGGACGGCGATGAAGACGGTGTCCGCGCCGACGAGGGCCGCCTTCAAATCATGATGAAACGAGGCGTTTTCGGGGAAAATACTCCCGGGCAGAAAAACCGGGTTTTGACGCGTCCGAACGGCTTCTTCGAAGATCTCCGGTTCGCGGATCCAAAGACGGACCGGAAGGCCGATTTTCGCCAGGTGATAAGCGAACGCGGAACCCCAGCTGCCGCCCCCGACGACGCAGGTGTTTTTCATGAAACCGACGCCTTTTCTCCGAGCTTTCGTTCCGTCCCCTTGATCAGACGGAGCATATTGGCGCGATGACGGAACAGGATCACGGCGATGAACGGGAGACTTCCCAGGACCAGGGGTC
>CAYSGA010000076.1:0-8306 GCA_964430165.1 uncultured Eubacteriales bacterium | reverse complement strand
TTTCCTGATTTTTCCCCGGACCGGAAATAAGGAAACGGTTAACCTGGTACCGATTGGAAAACGATGAGAACGATCAACTACCGCCAGCTGATGGAGGCCGCATCGCTCGGCCTGACCCTGCCGTCGGGAATCGCCATCGGCATGTTTTTCGGTTATTGGCTGGACAAATGGCTGAAAACCGACCCCTGGATGATCATCATCTGGACGCTTCTGGGTGTCGCCTCGGGATTGATCAGCCTTCTCCGCGGCCTCAAAAAATTCATCCGGGAGAGCGAGTCCGAAAAGGAGGACTAGCTCCTTCCCCTGTGTTAGAATGGCCCCCAAGGCAGGTGCGCATGACCCTTGGACCGTCCGGCTCCGTTCCCTCTCCGCCCTCTTTCCCTCCCCCGCCTTCCTCCCCTTCCGCCGGCGCGACGGGCGTTTCTCCGGCCCGGTCGTTTGAGGAAGCGGCGGTTCGTCGCATTCCCGTCGAAATCATCGTTCTCTCGGCCGTCGTCGCGGCCGCGATCGGGTTGATCTTCAGCCTGTCGTCCGCGATCTTCTTCTTCGCCGGAGGACTTCTCTCGACCCTGTCCTTCCTTTGGATTAAACGCACCTTGGCCGGAATCCTTAACCGGAAAAAGGCCGCGGCGATCCGCTCGGGATTAATTTACTACGCTCTCCGATTTGTTTTGATTTTTGGCGTTTTTTTGCTTATAATTCTCGCCTATCCGGATAGGATTCTGGCGTTCGCCGCGGGTTTTTCGATGGCCGTTCCGGCTTTCGTCATCGAATCGGCCAAAGCGTTCGCCCTGATGAAAACATGGAAGGATTAGAGCACACTCTCGGGATCGTCGTCCTGGTCAACCGCCTGCTCGGACGTCCGGTCGCTTCTCTCCTCGCCCTCTTCGGGATCAAGGTGGCCGACCCGGCCCATTGCATCCCCGATTACATCGTGATGGTTTTCATCGTCGCCGCCGTCATGACCGCCGTCTTCACCCTGGCCGGAAAGAAGCGCGATCTCGTCCCCGGAAAGCTCCAGGTCGTTTCCGAATCCATCATCCGGCTTTTCGAGGGACAGATCATCGAGATCGTCGGACCGGAGGGAAAAAAATACACTCCGGTTATCGGGACGGTCGGTCTTTTCATCGTATTCTGCAACCTGCTGGGTCTGATTCCGGGGCTCATGTCGCCCACGGCCAAGCTCAACGTCACCATCGGTTGCGCCCTGTCCGTGTTCCTCTACTACCATGGACAGGGAATCAAGGCCCAGGGATTCTTCAAATACCTCAAGCATTTCATGGGCCCGATCCCGGCCATCGCTCCGCTGATGATTCCGATCGAGTTGATCAGCCATTTTTCCCGGGTGGTCTCGCTGTCGATCCGGTTGTTCAGCAATATTTTCGCCGAGGAAGTATTGATCGTCGTCATCGCCTCGATCATCCCGTTCTTCCTGCCCCTGCCGTTCATGGTCCTTTCCATTTTCACCGCGCTCCTGCAGGCGTTCGTGTTCGTTCTCCTCAGCTGCATTTATCTCGCCGGGGCGGTCCAACACGAAGAGGAGCACGCAGCCCCCGCCGCTTCGTCCGAAGCACATCTCAAAGAAGCTCACGCGTGAATAAAATAAGGAGTCTTGCCATGTCGAAAACGTTGAAGACGCTCGGGCTCACGCTCTTTTTCGCCGCTCTCGCCTGGATGCCGCTTTTGGCCCAGGAAGGCGTCGCGCCCGACGCCAAGTCCAATCTCTACATGCTGTCGCTGATCCTCGCCAGCGCGGTCATCACGTTGGCCGTGGCGGCCGGGGCCTTCTGTCAGGCCAAGGCCATCAGCAGCGCCTGCGAGGGCATCTCCCGCAATCCGGCGGGCGCCCCGACGATCCGTTTCATCCTTCTGCTGGGCCTGATTCTGATCGAAACGCTCGTCATTTACGCCCTTCTCGTGGCCTTCATCATCCTGATGGTCAAGTGGGGCAATTACGCCTGACCTGAAGCCCGGACCCCGGGCCCTTCCCGCCGGCGGCCGTATCCCGCCGGCCGGTCGGGTTTCGCGATAAGGCACGTTGATGGCTGCGCCCGTATTCCAGATCCTCGGCGAAACCTTCCGGCGGTTCGGCCGCGACCGTTGCTTTCAATACTCCATCATTATTTCCTATTTCGCCCTGATGTGCGCCGTGCCGCTCCTGGCCCTGTTCGCCTGGGTCGCGGCCCGCTTCATGGGCAATTCGGAAATCGCCGTCCGGAGCCTGAATGTCTTCACCGAGGATTTCTTCGCCGAGTTCAGCCCCTCGTTTTTCAGCAAGATGGCGGCCGTGGCAGACAACCTCGACCAGCTGGGCTGGATCGGCATCATCGGTTCCCTGATCGCCGCGAGCCTGCTGTTTTCCAACCTGATCCGGATTATCAACGAAATCTTCAGGACGAAATACCAACGGTCGTTCGTCTACAACCGGCTGATGGAATACCTGATCATGTTCGTGGTCGGAGTGATCCTGTTCATTTCGCTTTCGATCACGGCCGTCCAGGCGGCCGTCCACCGGGCCATCGAAGCGAGCGATTTCGTCGCAGAATATCTCAACCCGGGCGTCATCGCGTTCATCGACAACGTCTTCGTCCAATACCTGATTCCGTTCGCCCTGAGCGGATTTGTCCTGTTCGTCATATATAAATTCATCCCCGAACGAAAGGTTCACACGCGGGCGGCCGCCCTGGCGGCTGTCGTCGCGGCCGTTTTTTGGGAAATATTCAAACGGATCTTCGTCGTCTGGGTCGTCCGTTTTTCCGCGATCGGCGTCGTCCTGAGCAAAATCGTCCAGGGAACGCTGACCTCGATCATTTTCTTTCTCTTGTGGTTATCGGCCTCCCTGGTCATCATGTTGTGGGGCGCGGAGTTGGCAGCCGTCGTCAATGAGCGTCTGGACGAGCGCCGCGCCGCCGGGTAATTCGGGGTAATTCGGTGCCAGGTTACTCATTTCCCGAATTAATAATTGTCGTCTTTTGTATAAGTTAGCGGATATGCATTCCCTGCATTCGGGGAATGAGTAACCTGGCACCGAATTTTCCCAGAATTTAATTTATTAAAAAAATCGGGGATGTTTCCGCGTATCAATCGGGTATAATGGGAGGGCGGAGGCCGGGATGAAAATCACCGTTCGGCAACTTGCGGATCGCCTTGGCTTAGCCTTTGAAGGCGACGGCTCGGTCGAAATCACGGGTGTGTCGTCTCTGGATAAGGCCGAGGAGGGGGATCTTGTTTTCTTCGCCCAGGCCAAGTTTCGTCCGTCTCTTAAAGGAACGCGATCCTCGGCCGGAATTCTTCCGGCCGGCGAACCGCTCGACGACGTTCCGCTCAAGGCGGTCCTTCGCGCCGAAAACCCGCATTTGGCTTTCATTCGGGCGATCGATCTGATCGTTCCCGCCCGGCGTCCGGCGCCCGGCATCCATCCCGGCGCGTTCGTTTCGCCCACGGCCCGCCTGTCTGAAAGCGTTTCGATCGGAGCGATGTCGTTCATCGGCGAGGACGTGGAAATCGGACCCGGGACGGTTGTTTTTCCCCTCGTCTCGATCTATGAAGGCGCGCGGGTCGGGGCGGAATGCCGCCTTCACTCGGGCGTGTCGCTCCGCGAGGATGTCCGCCTGGGCGACCGCGTCATCCTGCACAACGGCGTTCAGATCGGAGGCGACGGCTTCGGGTATGTCAAAGGCCCGGACGGGACGCACATCAAAATCCCCCAGCTCGGAACGGTCGTCATCGAAGACGATGTCGAAATCGGAGCCAACTCGACGGTGGACCGGGCCGCGCTGGGAGCCACCGTCATCCGCCGCGGGACGAAAATCGACAACCTCGTCACCGTCGCCCACAACGTCGAGGTCGGCGAGAACGCGATCCTCATCGCCCAGGTCGGGATCGGAGGAAGCTCGAAGATCGGGCGCGGGGTGATTCTCAGCGGGCAAGTCGGCATCCCCGACCATATCGAAGTCGGCGACGGGGTCATCGTCGCGGCTAAAACAGGCGTCACCAAGAACATTCCGGCGGGAGAAATAGTCGCCGGAATCCCCCATCTCGACATCCGCGACTGGCGCAAGCTCTGGGCCGTGGCCCCCCAGCTCTACGACATCGTCAAGGATTTCAAAAAATTGAAAGTCAGGGTCGCCGAGCTGGAGGCCGAACTCGCCCGCAGGCGGTTGGAGTCGCCGAGCTGATTTTTCACCCCTAATAATTCGGAGAATTCGGTGCCAGGTTACTCATTTCCGCATTTCCCTTGCCACCCAAATACCGGCCCTAAAAACACTTCCCATTCGGAAAAGAGGAAAGGCATAACCTGACGCCGATTTTCCCCTGATTTTCCCGACTTGCCGCACCGATTGAGATTTTTCTCGGGATGCAACGTCTTCTTAATTGAATATCGGGATTATTTGTATGCCTCGATTTACGCGCGTCGTCATTCCAAATTGTCCTCACCATATCACCAATCGGGGAAACCGTCGTCAGACGATATTTTTCAGCGACGAAGACAGAAATCATTATCTTTTTCTTCTCCACCAATATGGAGACCGTTTCGGACTCAAATTCTGGGCTTATTGCCTGATGCACAATCATGTCCATGTCATCGCAGTCCCCGAAAAACCGGACAGCATGCACCTAACCATAAGAGAAGTACACAGGAAATACACCCTCCTCATTAATCTCAAGATGAATTGGCATGGTTCCGTCTGGCAAGGGCGATATTACTCGTTTCCCCTGGATGACACTCATCTCTATCGGGCCGTTCGTTATGTAGAAAACAATCCGGTTCGGGCCGGTATCATAAAAACGGCTGAGAAGTACCCCTGGTCAAGCGCGCCCGCACATGTGCTTGGAAAGACGGACGGCTTGCTTTCTCCAAACGGACTCGGAATCCGCCGGAAAGCATGGAAAGCGTATCTTCAAGAACAGGAGGAAGAAGCGGAAATCAAGGACATCCGAAATCGCACGATGACGGGTCGGCCGTTGGGCGGAGAGGAATTTATCGATCAAACAGAGTTGCTCCTTGGACGGGAGCTTCGGCTGAAACGTCCGGGACGCAAGAAGCATAATGGATCGGACGACAATTCGAACGACTCGGGGTTATTTCAGGGCCAATCGACCCAATCTCCAAACTCCGAAGAACTTCCGGGCTGAATCGCAAAATTGATACAATTAATAAATCTGGAAATGAGTAACCTGGCACCGATTTATTCGTATTTCGAAAGGTATTCGACGACACTGAGGGCGGCCGTGACCCCGGTCCCGGCGGCCGTGGCAACCTGGTGCGGAGCGGCTTCCACCACGTCGCCGGCCGCAAAAAGCCCGGCTTGGGAAGTCGCCAGGCGTTCGTCGACGCGGATTTCATTCCAGTCGTTGAGAGGCACCAGGCCCTTGACGAATTCGCTCTGCGGGTCCATCCCGACCGAGACGAAAACACCCTCCACTTTGACGTCCCGCAGCGACCCGTCCCGGGTGTCCCGGAGGACGAGGCCTTCGACCTTGTCGCCGCCGAGGATTTTTTCGATGACCGAATTCCATTCGACCGTGATTTTAGGGTTGGCGAAAATCCGCTCCTGGAGGATCTTCGCCCCCCGGAACTTGTCCCGCCGATGGACAAGGTGGACCTGGGAAGCGAACTTTGTCAGGTAAACCGCCTCCATGAGGGCCGCATCCCCTCCGCCGACGACGGCAATAACCCGGTCGCGAAAAAAAGCCCCGTCGCACGTCGCGCAGTACGACACGCCGCGACCGACCAGCCGGCCCTCCTCGGCGAGCCCCAGCCGGCGATACCGGGCGCCGACGGCAATAATGATTGCCCGGGCCGCGTATTCGTCTTTCTCCCCGCGGACGATCCACCCCCTCGGATTGATTGAATCTCGGTCGGGGGCGATTTCCAGGGCCTCGTCGGCCACGATTTCCGCCCCGAAGTGAACGGCCTGTTTTTGGAATCCCTCCATCAACGCGAACGGCGCGACGCCGTCGGGAAATCCGGGATAATTCTCAATCCAGTCCGAAATAAGAATTTGCCCGCCCGGAATACCTTTTTCCAGGACGACGGTCGTCAGGCGGGCCCGGCCCGTGTAGATCGCGGCCGACAGACCGGCCGGGCCGGCCCCGATGATCACGACGTCGGATCGTTCCTGAACGTTCATCAATGACCTCGGGTTTCAAATAATGGAAACACAATATGCCTCATCCCGGCCTTCTTCAAGAGAATTCTCATGAAATCGGTGCCAGGTTACTCATTCCCCGATTTTGAAATCGGGGAATGAGTAACCTGGCACCGATTTACCTCCGAATTAAAGGTGCTTGGCGATCGCGGCGACGATTTTTTCCTTCGAGACGGCACCGACGATCGTTTCCTTCGGATCGCCGCCCTTGAATAAAATCAGCGTCGGAATGCCCCGGATGCCGTATTTGGCCGGCGTTTTGGGACTCGCGTCCACGTCCATTACCCTGACCTTGATCCGGTCCTTCATCTCGACGGCCAGCGCGTCGACGATGGGGGAGACGATTTTGCAGGGCATGCACCAGACGGCAGAAAAATCGACCAACACCGGAAGTTCGGATTTCAGGACTTCCGCCTCGAAATCGGCGTCGGTCACAGATAAAACGTTATCGGACATGAAATCCTCCTCTTCGCAACATCACAGCCCATCGATAGATCTCAGCGACGTCCCGGCCCGACGCCGCCGCCCCGAATTCAAACCGCGTACCCCAAGCGGGACAGGGACTCCGGAAGGGATTGAATCCCGATCCCGGAGGCGCCGGAGCCGGCGAAAGGGTAAGCCTCGGCGGTAATCAAAACGACGCGCAAACGCTTTTTCATAAGAGAGTTCATCAACCCCACCGGAGCTTCTCCTGGAGCAGGTCGAAATAATTGCGCTGCGGCGACGTCACCAATTGGAGAACACAATCCGCTTTCCGGATTTCGACGATCCCGTCGCCGTCCATCTCCCCGCCCCGCTGGCCGTCCAGGGTCAGGTAGACTTCCTCGCCGGGTGTTCTCAACTCGACCCGGATCCGGGAATTCGAGGAAACGACCGTCGGCCGGAACGAAAGGGTATGCGGGCAGATCGGCGTCAGCAGGATCGCCGGAACGCACGGCTGGAGAATCGGCCCCCCGGCCGACAGCGAATACGCCGTGCTTCCGGTCGGGGTCGCCACCACCAGGCCATCGGCCCGCAGCGTGGCGATTTCCCGGCCGTCGACCGAGATGGCGTACTGGATCATCCGGGCCTTGGCCGCCTTGTTGAGGACGACATCGTTCAGCGTCAATTCGGTTTTTCCCCCGAAAGTCGACTCGAGCATCATCCGGGGACTGATGATGTCCGTCCGTCCCGAAAGCACCGCGTCCAGGGCAAGGGTCATTTCGGCTAGAGGAACCTCCGTAAGAAATCCAAGACTGCCCAGATTGACGCCCATGACCGGGACGTTCCCTCGCGCGGCGAGGTGGGCGATGCTGAGAAGCGTTCCGTCCCCGCCCAACACCACGACCAGGTCGGATTCGGCGGGGACGCGTTCGCGCGGCAGGCCGTCGGTTCGGCCGATTTTTTCGGCTGCCGCCTGCTCCAACACGGGCTTGATCCCCCGGGCCGCGAAATAGGCGCCCAGCTCGGTAATGGCCTCAGCCACGCCGGGCGCGTGAGGTTTGATGACGACTCCAGCCCGCTGCAAAGCCTTCATCCCGCAAACCCTCCATCCGGTATTTCCGCTCCATCGACGGCCGCGGAAATCCATTCTAGCACGCCTCCGGGGAGGGGTTCCACCGCCGGAGCGCGGAGGCCGAATTTCCCGAAAAATTCCACGTTTCCTTTTTGTCCATGGATCTTCAGGCGAATGAGCCCGGCCATGAAAAAGCCCGACGCCCGGGCGCCCGTCGCGATCCGCCGCAGCACATCCCGGTGGACCTCCGGATCCCGGACGACGCCGCGCTTCCCGACGCTTCCCCGGGCCGCCTCAAACTGGGGTTTGATCAGGGAGAGAAGAACGGGGTCGAATCTCGGATTCTTCCCCCCTCCGCCCACGCTCTCCCCTTCCCACCCGTCCCCTCCCAACACCTCGGCCAGGGCCGGAAGGATTTTAAGAATCGAAATAAAGGAGACATCCATGACGGCCAGTTGAATCGGCTCGGAAAAATCCCCGGGTTTGATGTTCCGGGCGTTTTTTTCGATCAAAACGACGCGCCCGTCCCGACGAAGGCGATTGTCGAGCTGGCGGGTGGAAACGTCCACGGCGTAAACCCGCACCGCCCCCCGCTGGAGCAGGCAGTCGGTGAATCCACCGGTCGAAGCCCCGATGTCGGCACACGTCAGCCCTCCGGG
>CAYSGA010000075.1:0-8329 GCA_964430165.1 uncultured Eubacteriales bacterium | reverse complement strand
CGGGACAGGTGCTCGAACCGACGGAGGATCAGCTGGCGGTTTTAATTCAGAAAGCTGCTCTTCCCGTCCTTGTCGATTTCTATTCCGAGACCTGCGCGCCCTGCCGGATGATGCACCCGATCCTCGAAGACCTGGCCCGGCGACGGGCCGGCAATCTCATGGTCGTTCGGATCAACACTGCCGCCTTTCCGGATCTGGCCGGCGCGTTCAGAATCCAGGCCGTTCCCACGTTCGTTGTGATGCGGGGGGGACGCGAGGCCGGGCGGACGAAGGGGGCGATGAACGAAGCTGATTTTTCGCTCTGGGCTGCCTCGCTTTCCTGAATTTTCCCGAAAGAGGAGTTATTCTCTTGGGCGGGGGGAAGGAATGCCGAAGAGGGGACTCGAACCCCTACGAGCGGTTAAATGCTCACTAGCCCCTCAAGCTAGCGTGTCTGCCAATTCCACCACTTCGGCGTATAAGCGGGGCGGATTACCGTTTCGTTTCGGCGGCCGCCGGTTTTTGCTCGACGGCTTTATCCGAGGGAGCGGGTGTTTCGGCGGGCTTCTTCTCCTCGGTCTTGGGCGCGGTAGGTTGAGCCGCCGGAGTTTCCGTCTTGGCCGGAGCGGCCACGTCTTTGACGGCCGAAGCCGCCTCGTGGCCGGAAAAGAGCCATAATCCCAACGAAGTGATCATGAAAAGGATCGCGCAAATCTCGGTGATCTTCGACATGATGTTTTGCGTGCTCCGCGGTCCGAACGCGGTCTGGCTTCCGCCGCCGCCGAACGCCCCGGCCAGGTCGGCCGCCTTTCCGGACTGGAGAAGAACCGCCACGATCAGGATAAGGCATATCACCACATGAACAATCGTCAATAAGGCCGTCACGTTAATTCACTCCCTTGTAAGCTCGAACCGATTCTTTAACGATTTTCCCGAACGCCGCCGCCTCCAGGGATGCGCCGCCGACGAGAAATCCGTCGATATCCGGTTTCCGGAACAAATCGCAGGCATTGGCCGGTTTTACCGACCCGCCGTAAAGAATTATAACACACCCGGCGGCCGGTTTTCCAATCTTTTGTGCGAGCCAATCCCGGATCGCCTGATGGACTTCCTGAGCCTGCTCCGGGGTGGCCGTCCGGCCGGTCCCGATGGCCCAGACGGGCTCGTAAGCGAAAATCAACCCGCCGATCGTCTCCTCCGTGAATCCGGCCAGAACGCCCTCCAATTGGGCCTGGGTGACGCCCAGGGTTCGGCCGGCTTCCCTTTGGGCGAGGGTTTCTCCGACGCAGACGATTGGCCGGAGGCCGGCTCGGAGAGCCGCGGCGATCCGTTTCTGGACCGTCGCCTCCGTCTCGCCGAAATACTGGCGGCGCTCCGAATGCCCGATGATGACAAACCGGCAGCCGGCGTCTACGAGCATCGGTCCGGAGACTTCGCCCGTGAACGCGCCCGAATCCTCCCAATGGAGGTTTTGGCCTCCCAGTCGGACGGCCGTCCCGGCGGCGCGGCGGGCGGCTTCCCCAAGCGCCGTATACGGCGGACATACGACCGTCTCCGCTTCCTCCGTTCCGGGCGAAAGGCGGATCCATTCCTCAAACCAGGCCCGGGTCAGGGGCGCGGTCATGTTCATTTTCCAGTTACCGGCGACGAACGGACGTTTTTTCATGTGATGCGGCTTACCCTTCCAGGGCTTCGATTCCCGGCAGGGTTCCCTCGGCGATGAATTCGAGGCTTGCCCCGCCGCCCGTGGAAATATGGCTGATTTTATCGCCCACGCCGGCCTTGGCCACGGCGGCGATGGAGTCGCCGCCGCCGATGATCGATACGGCGGACGAGGCGGCTACGGCCCGGGCGACTTGCATGGTTCCCTCGGCGAAGGCCGGAGTTTCGAAGACGCCGAGCGGGCCGTTCCAAAAGATGGTTTTGGCCCGGCCGATGATTTCGGCGTAGGCGGCGACCGTTTGGGGGCCGATGTCGACGCCCATGAGATCGGGCGGGAAGGGATAGGTGTCCGCAATCTGAACGACCACGCCGGATTCGATCGACGCCGCCAGGACATGGTCGGAGGGAAGGCGGAAATTGACGCCCCTTTCCTTCGCCTTTTTCAGGATCGCGAGGGCGATTTCGAATTTGTCGGGTTCGACCAGCGATTTTCCGACGCCGTATCCCTGGGCGGCGAGGAAGGTGTAGGCCATCGCCCCCCCGATCAAGACGTCGTCAGCTTTTTCGAGCAGGGCTTCGATGACCGGGATTTTATCCTCGGTTTTCGCCCCGCCCAGGACGGCCACGTAGGGTTTGACCGGATCGATCGCCCTCTTCAGGAAATCGACCTCTTTTTTCATCAGGTAGCCGGCGGCCTTCACCGGGACCATCCCGGCGAGGCCGACGACGGAAGCGTGGGCCCGGTGGCTCGAACCGAAAGCGTCGTTGACGAAAACATCGATGCCCCGGGCGAAGGCCCTGGATAGTTCCGGGTCGTTCCTGGTTTCCCCGGGATGGAACCTGACGTTTTCGAGGAGAAGAACGTCGCCGTCCTTGAGCCCGGCTTTAAGACGGTCGACTTCGGCCCCAACGACGTCGGGGGCCATCTGAACGTTCCGGCCGAGGAGTTCGGCCAGCCGCGCGGCGACGGGGCGAAGGCTCGACGCCGGGTCGGGCTTCTTGGGCCGCCCGAGGTGGGAGGCGAGGATGAGTTTCGCGCCCCGGTCCAGCAGGAATTGAATCGTCGGCAGGGAAGCCCGGATGCGGGTGTCGTTCCGGATTTCCCCGCGGTCGTTCAGGGGGACGTTGAAGTCCACCCGGACGAAAACGGTTTTATGGCGGACGTCCAGCTCCTCGATGAATTTCATGGCCGGGTCAACGAGCGATGAATTTGACGAGGTCGACGAGGCGGCAGGAATAGCCCCATTCGTTATCGTACCAGGCCAGGATCTTGAGCAGGTTGCCCTCGATGACCTTGGTCGACAGGCCGTCGACGATCGCCGAGTGCGGGTTGTGCAGGAAGTCGACGGAAACGAGCGGTTCGTCCGTATAATCCAGGATGCCCTTGAGCGGTCCGGCGGCGGCCGCCTTGAAGGCTTCGTTGACGGTTTCGGCCGTGACGGGATTTTTCATGAGGGCGACGAAGTCCACCAGGGAGACGTCCGGGGTCGGGATGCGGATGGAGATGCCGTCGATCTTTCCCTTGAGCTCGGGAAGGACGAGGCCGACGGCCTTGGCCGCGCCGGTGGTCGTCGGGATCTGGGCGACGGCGGCCGCCCGGGCCCGGCGGAGGTCTTTGTGGGGAGCGTCTAAAATTTTCTGGTCGTTCGTATAGGAGTGAATCGTGGTCATGAAGCCTTTTTCGACGCCGGCCAGTTCGTGAACCACCTTGACCACGGGGGCCAGGCAGTTGGTCGTGCAGGACGCGTTCGACAGGATGTGATGCCTGGCCGGGTCGTAGGTCTTTTCGTTGACCCCGAGGACGATGGTTGCGTCCGGGTCGGTCGCCGGGGCGGAAATGATGACCTTCTTCGCCCCGGCTTTTTCTAGGTGTTTGATGACGTCGGGCCGCTTGGTGTATTTGCCGGTGGATTCGATGACGATTTCGACGCCGAGGTCCTTCCAGGGAAGGTCGCCGGGATCCTTGACGGCCAGGACCTTGATCGGCTTGCCGTCGACGATGATCGTGTCGTCGGTCGATTGGACGTTTCCGGGGAAGACGCCCAGGACCGAGTCGTATTTTAAAAGATGGGCAAGCGTTTTGGCGTCGGTGATGTCGTTGACCGCGACGAATTCGATGCCGGAGCCGCCGGAGGCCCGGAGCATGTTCCGACCGATCCGGCCGAAACCGTTGATTCCAACTCTGATGGCCATTGCGATTCTCCTCCTGTAAGGATCATTTATCGAATTTTGGTAACGCCAAAAATACCATATTTCCAGGTCGGAAGGCAATGTCGCGACGCTTCGGTGAATCCCCCGCGGCTGGTAAGGCCGGTTCGGAAATCATCAGCCGAAGATTTCGGGGAATTTGGAACGATTTTCCCCGGGAATGGCGAGGGGAGATAGAAGCCGAAAGAAGGGTTCCGGAATTGAAGCAATGCGCCGGGTGTATGTTAAAATCGGTCCAAGGAAAGAACATGAAAATACTCACCGCCGGGCAAATGAGGGAAATCGACCGCCGGACTTTCGAGAAATTCGGAATTCCGGGCGTGGTGTTGATGGAAAACGCCGGAATCGGGGTGGTCGAGGAAATCCGCTGCCGCCACCAACATTTAACGGACGAACGGATCGTCATCGTCTGCGGCCGGGGTAACAACGGCGGGGACGGATTCGTCGTTGCCCGCCACCTCCACAATCTCGGCTTGCGGCCGAGGATTTTCCTCCTGGCCGGGAAAAACGAGGTCAAGGGTGACGCGGCCCTCAACCTGGGAATCGCCGATAAACTCGGCCTTGAAATCATCGAGGTGAATACGCCGGCCGAGAGGCCGCGGCTGAAAAAAGCACTCCAGGCGGCAACGATCATCGTCGACGCGATTTTCGGCACCGGGCTTTCGAAACCGGCCGAGGGGCTTGCGGCGGTTGTGATCGGGGACATCAACGCCGCACCTGGGAAAAAGGTCGCGGTCGATCTCCCCTCGGGATTGTCCGCAGACACGTTCAAGGTCATCGGACCGGCGGTCCGGGCCGATTTGACCGTCGCCCTGGGCGCCCCGAAAATCGCCCATGTCTTTTCCCCGGCGGACGAATACGTGGGAAAATTCGTCGTCGCCGATATCTCCCTTCCGCCCGTCCTTTTTGAATCGTCGGATTTGAAGCTTTGGATGGCCGAAAGGGAGGATGCCGTTTCCTATTTTCGGCCGCGGCCGAGGGACGGACACAAGGGGACATTCGGTCATGTCCTTATCCTGGCCGGCTCCCGGGGAAAAACTGGTGCGGCCGTCCTCGCGGGCAAGGCCGCCCTGCGGTCCGGCGCGGGCCTGGTGACCGTCGCCGCGCCGGCGGGTTGTGTTCCGACGATCGCCCGGGGGATGGCCGAATTGATGACCGAGCCTCTTGCGGAAACGAAGCAGGGGACGGTCGCGGCCGGAGCCCTCGCGCGCTTGGCCGAACTCCTTCCGGGCAAGGATGTCCTGGTCGTCGGGCCGGGACTGTCGACGCATCCCGAAACGGCCGAACTTGTCCGGAAGCTTCTTCCGAAAGTCCGGGCCCAGGTCGTTATCGACGCCGACGGATTGAATATCCTCGGTGGGCATCTGGACGTCCTGAAAAAGATGGCCCGCCCGCCGGTTCTGACTCCGCATCCCGGGGAATTCGGCCGCCTGCTCGGGTTTTCCATGCCGGAAGTCATGAATGACCGGCTTGGCCTGGCTTCCCGTTTTGCCGGGGAGCATCGCGTGATTCTCGTCCTCAAGGGACATCGGACGCTGGTTGCGAACCCGGGTGGGCGCGTTTCCGTGAATCCGACCGGGAACCCGGGAATGGCGACGGCGGGGGCGGGCGACGTCCTCAGCGGAATCCTCGGGGCGTTTGTCGCGGGGCAAAAAGACGTCTTTAAGGCGGTGGTCGCCGCCGTTTATCTCCACGGCGAGGCGGGCGATATAGCCGCCGATCATCTCGGACAGCGGGCGATGGTCGCCGGGGACATGATCAAATATCTTCCCGTCGCCGTGAAATGGATGGAAGACGCGATCGATATGGGAACGTTCAAGCCGTGATGAAGACGGCCGCGGCGGAGGAAGGCGTTTGGATGACACGCTCGGAGCGGGGGACCCGTCTCGTGGCCCGGCGGCTGGCATTATCCTTCCGGGGAGACGAAATCGTTTTCTTGACCGGCGAACTCGGCGCGGGGAAAACGGTTTTCGCCAAGGGGATCGCGGCCGGTTTGGGGTTGAAGAACACGCGGTCGGTCTGCAGCCCGAGCTTCACCCTGATCAACGTCTACCAGGCCCGAGTTCCGATTCTGCACCTGGACCTCTACCGGCTCAGCGGCCGGGCCGAAATCCGCGACCTGGGGTTCGAGGATTCCATTGGCGAAGCGGTCATCCTGATCGAGTGGGGGGAGCGGATTGATTTTCCCCTGGAAGGCATCCACGTCCATATCGATGTCGAGCCGGACGGAGCGCGGCGGATACGGATCGAGCACTCGATTGCGAATAAGGAAAGACGTGCCCGATCCTGAGAATCCGGTCTCGTTTCACGCCCGCCGGGTTTTCGACGATCCCCGCACGGGCTTGAAATAAATCGACCGAACAAACGGTCGCCCGCGGAAAAAGCAGTCCGATGTTCCCGGCGCGGGACGGGTTGACTTCTCCTGTCGTTTGTTTTTTAATCCCTTCCGCGTAAATCAACATGGCCCAAATCGATCAGGCGAGGTATTCATGACACCCGAACAACTCAAGAAGCGGATTCTCGAGGTCAAGGACTTCCCCAAGCCCGGCGTCGGATTCAAGGATATTGCCCCGTTGGTTCTGGACCCCGCATCTTACCATTTTGCGATCGACCGGCTCGCGGCCTGGGCCCGGGAACTGAAACCCGACGTCATCGTCGGCATCGAATCCCGCGGGTATTTGTTCGCCGCCCCGGTCGCCCGGGACCTGCGGCTCGGCCTGTCCATCATTCGGAAGAAGGGTAAACTGCCGCGCAAAACGGTTTGCGTCCAAGCCCCTAATGAATATGCCGTTGAATATTTCGAAATGCACGAGGACGCGTTAAAAGCGCAGCAACGGGTCGTGGTGATCGATGATTTGATCGCCACCGGGTCGTCCTCCATCAGCGCTCTCAACCTGGCTAAGATGCTGAAGGCCAGGCCGGTCGGCTTCGGGGCGGTCGTGGACCTGGCCTTTCTCGGGGGAATCCCGGCGATCAAAAAAGCTCACCCGGACGTCGACATTTTTCATCTGGTCCGGTACGAATAAGCCCACCCCCCTGACTCGGCGCCGAGATCGTTTTTCGGCCCGACGCGAAAATCAACATTTCAGGATTTTCGCGCGGACCATGGGAAGACGCGATCCCTATGGATGGCCGGTTTTTCCTGGACGGCCGGCGGAGTTTTTTCGAAATTGTCGGGAACTAGCGCCCCCGCCGGGCGCCGACCGCCTTGTTTCCTTTCATCACCGTTTTTTCGAGCTCGCTCCAGATGTCGGCCCGGTGTCCGCGCCGGTCGGACAACCGGCAATCCTCGACCGAGGCAACCTCAGCCTTTTCCCGGAACATGGTGATCAGGAACTCGGGCGCGCGGCGGATCCCTTCGCCGATGTTGATCAGGACGCGGTCGCCGTCGCGGATAGCGCCGTGCTTCAACGCTTCGAAGAATCCGCCGAGGCCGATCGCCGCCGCCGGCCCGATCCGGACCGAGCGTTCGAAGGCCACCAGCCGGGCGATGAGCGGGGTGGCGTCCTCGTCGAAGGCGAGGATTTCACCGCCGCTTTCCCGGACGAGAGGGGCCAGCACGGGATAGGGCTTCGGAAAGCCCGCGGCCAGAGTGGCGATGCGGGTCTGGGGGTTGTGGTAGATGGGATAAGTTTTTTCCCAGCCCTCGGGAAATCCCTTCTTCTTCGCTTCTTTCCAGGCCGCGGCCATCGGGGCGCAACGGCTGGATTGGGACAGGATGAACCGCGGCACCTTGCCGCAAAGCCCGAGCGGAGCGAGGTCGCGACAGCCCTTGGCGATCGCCATCGGGCCGGTTCCTCCGCTGAGGGCCTGGATGTAGACCGTCGGGAATTCGTCCATAAGTCGGATCCACTCGAGCATCATCGTCTTTTTCGCCTCGATCCGCATCGGGTCGAAATTGCCCGCGGCCAGGGGCATCTTGTTTTTCCGGGCGAAGGCCATGGCCATTTCCTTGGTCAGGGTGTAATCGCCCTTCACCCGGAAGACGTTCTGCCCGAAGCAGCCGATCTCGGCCGCCTGGGTCAGGGACGCGTTTTTCGGGAGGAAGGCGTAGAAGGAAATCCCGGCGGCCGTCAGGTATCGAGCGTAGGCGACGGCCGTGTTGCCGGTGCTGGAGGCGACGAAATTATGGATCCCGTTCTCCTTCAGGATGCTGGCGACGATCGACCCGGAGAGGTCCTTGAACGTCCCGGTCGCGTAATTGTCGTCCTGGCGGTGGGCGTAGACGCGACAGCGGATTTTGAAACGCCTGCGGGCGTAGTCCTCGAGAAATTCCCATCGGTCGATCGGGACGAGGCCTTCGCCGGCGGTGACGATGTTTTTCCGGTCGTTGACCGGAAGGATGTCGAAGTAGCGCCACATGCCCGGCAGGCCGTTGGACGGCTGGTTGAACAGGTTCCGGATTTTCGAGGCGGTGGTCCGGTAGACGACGTCGGCCCGGTCGCTGCCGCATTCCGGGCAGCGCTGTTCGGAGGCGAAC
>CAYSGA010000074.1:0-8497 GCA_964430165.1 uncultured Eubacteriales bacterium | reverse complement strand
GGTTCGGAGGCGGTCCTCCTGACGCAGGCCTTCCCCGGCCGCGAATTCCCCGGCCGGCTCATCCTCGTTGGGGCGGTCATGGACCAAAAAACCCGGACCGTGGAAGGCCGGGTCGAAGTCGCCAACGCCGACGGAAGCCTGCGGGCGGGGATGTTCGTCGAGGCGGCCCTCTCCTCCGGGGAGGAGCGGACGGCCGTCGTGGTTCCGGCCTCGGCCCTCCAGGAATTTCAATCCCAGCCGGTCGTATTCGTCCGGACGGACGCGTCGACGTTCCTCCTTCGGCCGGTCGAAACGGGGGCCCGGGCGGCCGGCGAGATTGAGATCACCAATGGTCTCGCCGCCGGGGAATGGGTCGTGACCGCGGGCGGCTTCCTGCTCAAATCCGAGCTTCTGAAATCCAGCCTGGTGGACGAGCATGGGCATGATTGACCGCCTGATTGAACGTTCGCTCCGCGGCCGCCTCCTCGTCATGGTCGGCGTCGTCCTGCTCGTCGGGTTCGGGATCTGGTCGTTCCTCAAGATTCCCCTCGACGCCTTTCCGGACGTAACCAACGTCCAGGTCGAGGTCCTTTCCTCGGCTCAGGGCCTGGCCCCCTTGGAAGTCGAAAAATTTGTCACCTATCCTGTTGAAATGACCCTCCGCGGACTGCCCCGCCTGTCCCAGCTCCGCTCGGTTTCCAAGTTCGGGCTCTCGGTCATCACCGTCGTCTTCGAAGACGGGGTCGATGTTTATTTTGCCCGTCAACTCGTCCTGGAGCGTCTGATCGAATCTCGGGAGAGGGTCCCCCGGGGGATCGAAATCACCATGGGCCCGGTCTCCACCGCCATGGGCGAAATCTACCAGTACACGCTGGAAGGCCCCGTTTCCGATGGGGAAGACGAGGCGGCCCGAGTCGAACGGCTGACCGAACTGCGGACCGCCCAGGATTGGATCCTGGCGCCCCTCCTCAAGTCGGTCCCCGGCGTTAGCGAGATCAACTCCTTCGGCGGATATATCCGCCAGTACGAGGTCACGGCCGACCCTGACCACTTGTTGAAGTATGACCTGACGATCGCCGACCTGGCCGGGGCCCTGGAGAAAAACAACCTCAACGTCGGCGGCAACATCCTCGAGGACGCCTCGGGGCAAGCCCTGGTCCGTGGTGTCGGGCTGCTGCAATCGGCGGCCGATATGGAACGGATCGTCCTTAAGTCCGAGTCAGGGACTCCGGTCCTGCTCCGCGATGTGGCCACGGCCGGGAAGAGCCGGGCCGTGCGGCAGGGGGCGGCGGTCAAGGATGGCCGGGGCGAAGCCGTCGGCGGGGTCGTCATGATGCTTCGCGGGGCCAACGGCCGCGAAGTCGTTCGGGCCGTGGAAGCCCGAGTGGCCGAAATCAACACCGGCTCCGTGCTGCCGGAGGGCCTCAAGATCGTCCCCTTCTACAAGCGTTCAGATATCGTCCGGACCAGCATTCATACGGTCAGCGAAGCTCTGATCATCGGATCGCTCTTCGTCATTATTGTTCTGTACCTGTTCCTCCGCAGTTTCCGGGGGGCCTTCATCGTCATCCTGGCCCTCCCGCTTTCGATGCTGTTTACGTTCATCACCATGCGCCTGGCCGGGTTTTCGGCCAACCTGATGTCGCTCGGAGGGCTGGCCATCAGCATCGGGATGATCATCGACGCGACGATCATCCAGGTCGAAAACGTCCAGAGGCACCTTTCCGAGGCGGGCGCCGGGCGGGCGAAACTCGCGATCGTGCTGACCGCGGTCCTGGAAGTCCGCAAGCCCAGCATCTTCGGCGAGCTCATCATCGCCCTGACCTTTATCCCGATCTTCGCCCTCCGGGGAATCGAGGGCAAGATGTTTCTCCCCCTGGCCTTCACCCACGTCATTGCTCTCTTTGCCTCGCTTTGCCTGTCGCTTCTGGTTATCCCGGCCTTCTGCCTCATCCTCCTCAAGCCCCAGGGCGAAAAGCGGATTATCCTCGTCGAAGCGGTCCGGAAAGCGTATCTCCCCCTCCTCCGGTGGAGCCTGGACCACAAGGCCGCGCTTTTCGCCGTTTCCATCGTCCTCCTGGCGGGGGCGGCGGCCCTCATCCCGCGCCTGGGCACGGAGTTCATGCCGATCATGGACGAAGGGGCCTTCGACATGGACGTTCAATTCATGCCGGGAATTTCGCTTCCCCAGTCCGTGGCCATGAATCGAAAGGTCGAAGAGAAGCTCATGACCTTCCCGGAAATCGTGACCGTGGTCGGAAAAACCGGCCAGACCGGGATCGCCCTGGAAGCCCGGGGAGTGGAAAAAACGGGGTATGTCGGAATCCTCAAGCCCCGCCGGGAATGGACCTCGGCCCGATCCCGGGAAGAGTTGACGAAAAAAATGAGGGAAGCTGTTTCGACCATCCCCGGCCTGGCCTTTTCCTTCAGCCAGCCGATCGCCTGCCGGATCGATGAACTGGTCGCCGGGACCCGGGCCCAGCTCATCGTCAAATTGTTCGGCGAGGACCTCGACATCCTGAAGGCCAAAGCCGGAGAGATCGCCGCCGTCCTCGGCCGGGTCCGCGGGGCCTCCGACCTGGTTGTGGAGAGCGTCGCCGGCCAACCGTATCTCTCCGTCTTTCCCGACCGGGAACGGATCGCCCGTTATGGGCTTTCGGTCGAGGACGTCCAGACGTTGGTCGAGACGGCCGTCGGCGGACGGACGGTCACCCGCATGTACGAAGGCGAGCGGGCCGTCGATGTCCAGCTCCGATACCCGGAGAATCGCCGCAACTCGGCCGAAGAGATCGGGAACCTCCCGCTGCGCTCGAGCCGGGGAGAGATCCTCCCCCTGAGCCAGGCGGCCGATATTGTTCGATCGGAAGGGCCTTCCCAGATCAGCCGCGAGTCGGGGCAACGGAGGATCGGTATCGAGTGCAACATCTCGGGCCGGGACCTCGGCGGATTCGTGGCCGAGGCGAGAAAGGCGATCGGCCGCGAAGTCACGCTTCCAGCCGGGTATTACCTGACCTGGGGCGGCCAGTTCGAAAACCAGCAACGGGCCATGAAGCGGCTGGCGGTCATTCTGCCGGTCACGGTCGGGCTCATCCTCCTTCTGCTCTTCCTGACGTTCAACTCTCTCCGCCCGGCCCTGCTCGTTCTTTTCAACCTTCCCTTCGCCCTGATCGGCGGGGTTCTGTCCCTGTATGTCTCCGGCCTGTATCTTTCGGTTCCGGCCTCGGTCGGGTTCATCGCCCTCTTCGGAATCGCCGTCCTCAACGGCATCGTTCTTCTCTCCTATGTCGCCCAGTTGCGCGACGAAGGGCTTCCCGTCCGGGAGGCGATCCTCAAAGGATGCCTCAACCGCCTCCGGCCCGTCTTGATGACGGCCACGATCACCATTTTCAGCCTCCTGCCGCTTCTCTTCGCCCAGGGACCCGGATCGGAAGTCCAGCGGCCCTTGGCCGTCGTCGTCGTGGGCGGTCTGGTGACTTCGACGCTGATGACGTTGCTTGTGCTTCCGGCCCTTTACGCGAAGCTTGGGGCGGCCAAGCCCGTAAGTAACGATGCCTGACCATTGTCACGGCGCGTCCACGGGGATATGATAGGACCATGAAATATCGCGCCGGACGATGGGTCATTCTCGTTTTGACGGCGTTTCTTTTTTCGGGCTGCGCCCCGTCGGGGAGGGGGGTCATCGTCTTTTGCGCCGGCGACAGTATCACGGAGGCGGCATATCCGCATTTCCTCCGGCGGATTTTGAACCGCGAAGGGATCGCGGCGCGCGTTCTGAATTACGGCCGGAGCGGCTACACGTCGGGCGAATATTTGAATTTTCTCGTCAAGTCCAGGGATAAACTCATCGAGGAAAAGCCGGACGTCATTCTTCTTCAACTCGGGACGAACGACCTTCGGAACGATCACGATTTCACGCCGACGGACAAGTTCCGGGCGAACATGAAAGGAATCCTCGGCGTTTTTCGAACGTTCCGGAGCCGGTCGGGAAAAATCCCGGCGATTTTAATCGCGACGATTCCCGACATCCCGGAAACGCCGCCCAATTTTGACGCCGCCTCGGCCCGGCGGGTGCGCGCCGAGATCAATCCGGCGATCCGGGACATCGCGGCCGAGGAGGGAATCACGGTCGTCGACCAGCATGCCGTCTTCGTCCGCCGGCCCGACCTGCTGCCCGAAGTTCATCCGGCCCGGGACGGCTACCGGTTGATGGCCGAAACCTGGAGAGAAGCCCTCCGCCCGCGGTATTGAATCCCCTCCCCTCCGGCGGCGCTGATTTGAATCAGTATCTTTTATTGTCGTAAATCCAAAATCGTTTTTCGGGCGGGAAGCATGTTGATTTTTGAAAAGCAATCCGGGGAAAACACGTGATTCTTTAAGGATGAAGGCGGACAGGATTGAATCTTTCCGCCGGGCATGTTAGAATGCCTCTAAGCGGATATCCCCATTGTCCCGCCACCCAGGGAAAACGGAGCTCTTCTATGAATAGACGCCTGATCCGGCCTCATTTAAACGAAATCAAAGACGACCTGAAGAGCCCGGAAGCCCCGGCTCATCCTCTCCGGCCGGCGCATACTCCCCATTCTTCCCATCCGGGGCATGCGCCTTCCCGCGGGCCTTACGCTTCGCAGACGCAACCCAAGAAAACGTATCCGCCGACAGATACCGGAGCCGAAAACTACTACTATCTCAAACAGATGAGCAAGAAGACGCCGATGGCCGTCGTTTTTCAGGACGGCGAGATCCTCGAGGGATATGTTGAATGGTACGACCGCAATTGCATCAAGCTCAACCGGAACGGCGCCCCGAATCTGCTCGTCTATAAAAACGCCCTCAAGTACATGTACAAACTCGACGAGGGCAAGGAGCCCTCCGAAGAAAACGGCGAGTCCGAAAGAAAATGACGCTCCCGCGGGTCGGGATCTCGATCGGAGACCCCGCAGGGATCGGCCCGGAGGTGACGCTTCGGGCGCTTTTTGGAAGCGAGGCCCTGCCCCCCGCTCGATACGTTCTTTTCGGTCCGCGGCCGTTATTGGAAGCCGAGGCGAAGGACTGGGGTCTGGCCGCGGGTTTCCGTCGGTGGAAAGCGGACGGATCGTGCGCCGGACCGGGCGTTTATCTCCGGGACCTGCCCGCCCCGGAAGGACCGGTGAATAAAGGCGTTTCCGGGGTCTTTTGCGGCCGGGCTTCATTCGCCTGGTTTGAGGAAGTCGTGGCTGCCGCCCGCAGGCGCGAGATGGACGCCGTCGTCACCGCGCCCGTCGCTAAGCTCTCCTGGAGTTTGGCCGGAATCCCCTGGCGCGGACATACCGAGTATCTGGAATCGCTCTACCCTGATGCGGTGATGAGTTTTTGGTCGGACCGGTTGACGGTCGCCCTTCTCAGCCACCACCTTCCCCTTCGGGAGGCCCTGGCCCGAGTGACGCCGCCGGCCTTGGCCCGCTTGTTCCGTGTCCTGCGGGAGTGCGCGGCGGGACGTGCGACGGGCGCGGGTTTCGAAATCCTGGTTGCCGGTCTGAATCCGCATGCCGGCGAAGAGGGACTGCTCGGAACGGAGGAGCGGGACATCATCGCTCCCGCGATCGAAGAGGCCCGGCGCGCCGGGATCCCGGTACGGGGCCCGTTTGCGCCGGACGTCGTTTTTCGAAACGCGCTCGGCCGACCGGAGAAGATTGTGGCCGCCCTCTACCATGACCAGGGGCTGATCCCCTTCAAGCTGACGGCTTTTGAAACGGGCGTGAACGTCACTCTCGGCCTGCCGTTCGTCCGGACGTCCCCGGACCACGGGACGGCGTTTGATATCGCCGGAAAAACGCCGGCCGCCCCGGGGAGCATGGTCGAAGCGCTCCGCCTGGCCGTGACGTCAGTGACCGCCTGACTTGAGGGCCGCCCGGATCTGGCGGTTGATGTCGCGTTCCTTGATGGCCTCTTTTTTTCCTGGGATTTTCTGCCCCTGCCCAGGGCGATTTCGATTTTGACGAGGCCTTTATCGTTGAGGACGACCTGAAGAGGAATCAGGGTCAGCCCGCGTTCCTGAACCTTGCCGGTCAGACGCTTGATCTCGCGGCGGTGGAGAAGGAGTTTGCGAACGCGGCGCGGGTCGTGGTTCCAGCGGTTGGCCGCTTCATAGGGATGGATGTGGCAATCGACGAGGACGATCTCCCCATCGCGGATATCGGCGAAGCTCTCCTTCAAGCTGATCCGGCCTTCCCGGATGGATTTGACTTCGCTGCCCCGGAGCACGAGCCCGGCTTCGAACGTTTCCAGGATCTCGTAGTTGAACCGGGCGGGCTTATTGACCGCGATGGTCTTCATGTCTCGACCCGGATCTGACTGATGTGCCTCTTGTTCATTTTGACGACGACAAAGCGGCGGCCGCCGTAGAGAAGGGCGTCCTTTTCCCGGGGGATGCGTCCGAATTCGTGGAGGAAAAATCCGGCCAGGGTCGTGTAATCGGCGCTCTCCGGAAGCCCCCATTCCAGCGTTTTATTGATGTCTTTGATTCCGGCCGATCCCTTGACGACGACGGCTCCGGGTTCGGCCGGAACGTACCAATCCTCCTCGGGATCGTCGTACTCGTCCCGGATTTCGCCGACGATTTCCTCCAGGATGTCCTCGATCGTCACCAGGCCTTCCATGTTGCCGAATTCATCCACGAGGAAGGCCATCTGGACGGCCTCGTCCTGCATTTGGAACAGGACTTTTTCGATCGGCGCGGATTCAGGGACGAAAAAAGGCGGGCGAAGGACGGCGGACAGCTCAAACGGCCGGTCGTTCGCCAGGTAGCGAATCAGGTCCTTGGTGTAGATCAGGCCTTCGATGTGGTCCATCCGGCCCCGGTAGACCGGAAACCGGCCGAACCCCTCGGCGACGACGGTTTTGAGGATTTGTTCCCGGGTGGACGACGCTTCGATGGCCTTGATCCGGGGCCGGGGGGTCATGATCTCCTTGATGGGCCGGGCGGCCAGGTCGACGATTTTCGTGATCATGGCCTTGCGGTGCTCGGGCAGGCCTTTGATTCCGGAATGGAGAAGCGCTTTGGCCTCGTCTTCGGCCATGGCCCGGGAAAGACCCGCGGGGATTTTGGCCTTGGACCGGAAAATCAGCCGGGACAGGAACGTGAATACTGCGACGAGGGGATAAAAAAGGACGAGGAAAAGACGGATAACCGGCGAGAAGAAGAGGGAAAGCTTCGCGGCGTGGTGGGCCGCGTAGATCTTGGGATTGATTTCCGAAAAAAGGAGAAGGATGACCGTCGTTCCGGCCGTCGCCAGCAGGATGGCGGTGTTTTTGTTCCGGACCAGCGACGAGGCCAGCGCGGTGGCCAACGACGCGGCGGCGGCGTTGACGAGGGTGTTGCCGATAAGGACGGTGGCCAGGAAATCATCGACGTGGGACAGAATTTTCTTCACCCGGCCGGCCCGGGAAGACCCTTTTTTTTCCAGATAGTCGAGCGTGTGCGGTTTGACGGCGATGAAGGCCGTTTCGCTCGAGGAGAAAAAGGCGCTCAGGATGACGCAAAGAAAAAACAAAAGAACGGACGACAGGATCATAACCGTCGGTCAGACGTCCAGGCCGACCTTGACGTCCTTGTAGCAGGCGGAAAGCGTGGTCGAGATTTTCCTTTCGATCTGGGTCGTTGACATGGAGGAGGCCAGGGCGATTTCGGACACGACCAGCTCTTTGGCCTTTTCCATCATTTTCTTTTCCCGGAACGACAAGGGTTTAAGCAGGCTGAGATAATAAAGGCTCTTGAGAACGGCGACCATGTCCAGGACCGTTCCCGACTTCATCAGGCCGATGTGTTCCTTGTACCGTCCCTTCCAGTTCATCGTCACTTCGACCGCCCCGTTTTTCAGAAATTCGAAAATTTCCTTGACCGCTCCGCCGGCGATCAGCTTGCGGATGCCGATTTCCTGGCAGGATGAAAACGGGACCATGACCAGGGTGTTGCTGGAGAGAAGACGGAGATGGTAGACCGTGAATTTTTCGCCGTTGTAGGCCTGCTCCTGGACATCGACAACCAAGCCCAGGCCCTGATTGGGATAAATGACTCTATCGCCAATCTTGAAGCAGTTCATGAATCCTAATTCTAGCATTATTAGGGGTTTTCGTCAAATTAAAAGAAACCATCGGGGGATGGGCGGTCGATGGATTTTTTGTCCGAGGAGAACAGAAGGCAAGACGTCGGTTAATTACGGGCCGGACGATCGAACTTATTGATTAAGAACAATATAGGAGATACAAAGAGGGCCGCGAAAAGCGGTCAAGTATTCTGCCGGCGGATGCGATTGTAAAGCGTGGTTCGGGAAATATTCAAGATGCGGGCGGTTTGAGAAACATTATGATGGGTCAGGGCAAGCAAGGTCAGGATATAATCCCCGACGAGTTCGTCCAAGGTCGGGAGGCTCGAGACGGGAACGGCGTGGCCCGTGTCGGAAGCGAACAGGGATTCCAGAAAACGACTCATGATCAGCGGCCTTGGGCGGCGCGGAGGAGGCGGAAGTTGTTGGAGACGACG
>CAYSGA010000073.1:4058-8570 GCA_964430165.1 uncultured Eubacteriales bacterium | reverse complement strand
AGAGGTGGAGCGAGACGACGGCCTTCTCGCCGGGCTCGAGCTCGTCCGCATCGGCGTAGATTTTCATCTCGATGGCGCCGCGGACCTTGGAGGGGACATGGGCGCCGGGGAAATTGTGATTGGCCATATCCTCGAGCGGCGCGCCCATATCGGCGCTCCGACCGGGGGCGTGCCACATATGGCAGTCCTGGCACCGGACGCCCTGTTTATTGTACGGCCCGGCCTTCCATTCGAGCTGGGTGGATTTGACATAAAGGCCGTAAGGATTCTTTTCGTTGTGGCAGGTCCCGCAGAATTCCGGCGAGCGGACGAAGTCGGAATATTTCGTTTCGTGATGGGGCGAGACGACGCCTTCGCGCGGGCCGTATTTCGTCCGGCCCGGGGAGAGGACGTAATTGAAATTGACGGGCGTTTCCTCGCTTTTCCCAGTGACGGTGTGGCAGATATCGCAAAACACCGACTCGTTGGCCCGGCTTCCGGCGGAGGGAAGCGGCGGCGGGACGTCGCCGATGAAAAACGCCGAGGGCGCGTGGCATCCGTTGCAATCGGCCTTCACCCCGGCGACCTTGGCGTCCTTTTCCGCTTGTGGGATCGCCAGCTTGAAGTATTCGATCTCGTCCCAATGATGGGTATAGGCCTGGGACATCATGGCCTGCCTCCATTGGACGTAGATGTCCTTATGACACTGGGCGCAGCGCCGCGGCGTCTCGAACATGTCGTAGGATTTTTTCGCCGGTGGGGAGGCGGCGATCAACAGAGCGATGAGGGCTGAGGCGGCGGCCGCCGCGGCCGCGAAACGGGACGCTTTATTCATGGGATCCTCCCGTCCGGACTGCCGAAATATTCATACCGAAAACCTTTCCGAATTGCAAATTCAGGCGAAAATCGGAATATCGGGAAGCCCGGTTCCGAGTTTTTTTCGGCCGTTTTCCAAGCCCGGACGGGTCCGTCGGGCGGGGCGATCCGGTGGCAAAATCAGGCGATACGTGCTAGGATATTCGCGTTTCCCGTACTTATCGTGGGCGTTTAGCTCAGCTGGGAGAGCGCAGCGTTCGCATCGCTGAGGCCGGGGGTTCGAATCCCCCAACGTCCACCACCCTTTTTCCCCCCTCACGCTCAGCCGGAACTCGCAGCCGGGTTGCCGGCCAAGCCCGATTTTGATCTTTCCCCCGCGGTTTTCGGGGAAGGCGCATTTCGGGGCGGCGGAGGAACGATCCGCGACGACCCGTTGTCGCGAAGGATTTTTTAATCCGCCGCCGACCGGAGCGCGCAAGCAGCCCGGTCAGAAGTAGGATCGGACTCCCAGGAGACGGACCCGGAAGTACGGGTTCGACAGGGAATCCGGGCGGATTGTTTTGTTTCGCCCCGGCGCGTGGATGAAGCGGTCCCCGTCGATCATGATCCCGACATGAGAAACCCGGCCCGTCCTCTCCATGGAAAAAAAGACCAGGTCCCCTTTTTTCGTTTTACCGGGGGGGACGCGCCGGCCCGCTTCAACCTGTTCGGCGAGCGCTCGGGGAAGCGGAATCCCGTTCATCCGATATACGGTCATCGCCAGGCCGCTGCAGTCGAATCCTTCCTCGGGCGATATCCCTCCCCAGACATAGGGAAATTCCACGAAGCCGAGGGCAGTGGAAGCCAGGCGACCTCGGAGCGCCTCATCCGTTCCGCTTTTCCGGCCGGGGATGATTTCGGACCCGGAACGGACGATCAGGTACTCGGCGATGATTTCGCGGCCGGCGAGATCCTCGGCCGCCCGGACCGCCGCCGCCCGCGTCGAGAAGGGCCCGATCTGGACCTTGAAGACCCGCGTTTCGTGAAAGAAGGAAAAAGCGTTTACTCCTCTTTGCCGGAGGAAATTGGTCAGGCGGACGGCGTTGTCTTCGAGTGAAAATACGCCGACCTGGATTTTAAACCCCGTGAAGGCGCCGATCGCGAAGGATTCGACGGGCCCCAGCGGCACGACCCGGGCCCGGCTTCGACAAGCCGGCGCGGCCGACGCGAAGAGGAAAAGGCCCAGGGCGGAAACGAACGAAAACAGCACGGCCGGGCGGGGCGGGCGATATTGCATGCGCGGACTCAGGATCGTTCCGGACCCATTGTACCTTTTCCGTTCCCGGGGATGAAATCTTTCGGGGGAAGGCAACCTTTTTCCCGGGTTTTGCATCTTCTCCGGTGTGGAGAGAATCCCGATGACCCCGGAACTGGCGCTTTCACCCCGCTTCGAATTCGGCGATAATGCCGTCATGAGGCATTCCGGCCGGGAGGATCGGGTCCGGACCCTGAACATCGGGGCGGAGGAGCTCGCCGATCTGATCATCCGGAGCCGGGCCGGGGAAACGGACGCGATGGAGGAGATCTATCGCCGTTTTAAAACCGGTCTTTTCAACCTGGCTTTCCGTTATTCCTATGACCGGGCGACGGCGGAAGACCTTCTCCAGGAAATTTTCATCAAGGTCTTTACCCACCTGGACAACGTTAAAAATCCGAGCACGTTCCCGGGCTGGGTGTTCCGGATCGGGTTGAACACTTGTTACAGCCACCTTCGAAGCCGCCGCCCGGAAATGGAGAAAGGCGTTCCCCTGGAAGACATCGAAGGAACCCTCCGCGGCGCGGTCGAGGAAAACCCCGCCCGGGACTTCCGCCGGCCCCTGGATGAAGGGATTGCCTCGCTCCCGGACAAACTCCGGGAAATTTTTCTGCTTCACGACGTTCACGGTTTCAAGCATGAAGAAATCGCCCGATTGCTCGGGCTTTCCGTCGGGACGTCGAAGTCCCAGCTGTTCAAGGCACGGCTCCGGATGCGGATTTTTTTGACGGAAAAAGGCGTCTGTTAGGAGACGACCATGAAATGTTCCCAAGCGCATGAATTGATCGGCGAGCTCCTCGAGGGCACCATCGGCGAAAAAGATCGCCAGACGCTCGAGAAGCATCTCGAATCCTGCCCGGAATGCCGGGAGTTGCTGGCCGACTTCCGGGAGATTAAAACCCAGGCGGCCGCTCTCCCGAAACTCGAACCGTCGTCGGCCGTCTGGCCGAATGTCCTCGATGGCGTCCGCCGGGACCGGCGGGCCAAATCCGTCCGGGCGGCCACAACCCTGAGTTGGTGGGACCGCCTCTTCGCTCCCGGCCGCCCCCGGTATGCCTTTGCCGCGGCCCTAGCTCTTTGTCTTGTCGTCGGCGGAGCCGTCTTGATGCGTTCGTCCCGGAAAACCGACGTCCCCGTATTCGCCGGCAACGGCGGCGAATACGCAATGGCCAAACTCCAGGAGGCCGAAATCCATTACCGGCTCGCCATCCGGGCGTTGTCCGAGGCCGCGGCCGGCCAGCAAACCGGCCTCGACGCGAAAACGATGGATTCCCTGGAAAAGGACCTCCGGACGATTGACGCGGTGATCGCCTCCTGCCGGGATGCCGTTCGCCGCGATCCGAAAAGCGTCGAGGCCCGCGTTTACCTCCTGGGGGCCTACAAGGGCAAGGTCGAATTACTCGACAACCTCATCACCGCGAAGAAGAAATCGACCGCCTCGTCGGGGGCCGGGATCGTCCTCTGAAGAAAGAAAGAAGGAAAAGGAGAATAACCATGAACGAAACCAGAATGAAAAAAACAGCTGTCGGCGCCGTCCTTTTGGGCTTTGTCCTCCTGGCCGGAAATCTGGCCGCCAGGGACCGGGTTGAGGAAAAATTCGCCCGGACCGAAGCCCTGGACCGTAACGGGAAAGTGTCCCTGGAGAACATATCCGGAACGATCCAGGTCCGGAGCTGGGACAAGGCCGAGGTCCAGATCGACGCCGTCAAGGTTTCCGAGTCGTCCTCCGAGGAAAGAGCGAAGGAGAACGCGGACAAGGTGAGGATCGAAGTCGTCAAGGAAGGCGGAGTTTTGCGGATCGAGACGAAATACCCCGAAGGAAGGCTGTTCGGCGGCAACGTCAACGTCCACGTGAACTATGTCATCACCATCCCCGACCAGGCCGCTCTCCGGGTCAAGAACGTCAGCGGCGACATCGACGTCCAGGGGATCGGCGGAGACCTCGATATCGATGAAGTGAGCGGCGGAGTGAAAATCACCGCCGCCGCCAAGTCGGTCGAGTGCAAGACCGTCAGTGGCGGCATCGTCCTCCGCGGCGCGGGCGGCGAGGTGAACCTCAAGGCCGTTTCCGGCGGAATCAAGGCGGAAGACATCACAGGTTCGATCGAGGCCGAAACCGTCAGCGGCGGCGTCACCCTCCGCAACATCCGGGGGGCCGGTTCCGTCCGGGCCAAGACGATCAGCGGCGGGATCGACTGCGAAACCGACATTTTGCCGGGCGGGCGGTACAGTTTCGACGCCCTGAGCGGCGGGATCACGCTTATTCTCCCCGCCTCCGCCTCGTTCGAAATCGAAGCGGAGACCTTCAGCGGTCATATTCAAACCGATTTCGCCGTCGTGGTATCCGGCAAGCTGTCTCCCAAGGAACTGCGCGGGACGGTCGGGGCCGGCGGAGCGACGCTCCGGGTCAAGAGCTTCAGCGG
>CAYSGA010000073.1:0-3958 GCA_964430165.1 uncultured Eubacteriales bacterium | reverse complement strand
GGCGGGTCGTTTCTTTCCGTCCGGTGCGGTTTCCAGGCAGGGGAATATTCATGAAGATTAAAGAACGCCCGTCGGTATGGTTGAAATCCGGGCTTTTGCTCTTTCTCTGGGGACTTTTTGGCCCCGTCCCGTCGGCGTCCCCGGCGGATTCGCCTTCGCGCGCGTTCGAGAACGATTTTGTTCGTATTTACATGAGGGAGGGGATGTCGCAAGGCACCGCCTTCGCGATGGTCCAGGACCGGCAAGGATTCATCTGGATCGGAACGGAAGACGGACTGAATCGGTATGACGGGTATAATTTTCGTATCTACCGGCCTTCGGACGATCCCAAAAGCATCAGTGATGTTTATGATCGGGTTGTCTTCGAGGATTCCCGGGGCGATATATGGGTGGGGACGAACATCGGCTTGAACCTCTATCATCGCGATCAGGATAATTTCACCCGTTTTCTCAACGACCCCCAAGATCCCCAAAGCTTAAGCAACAATTCTATTTCTTCCATCTGCGAAAGCCGGTCCGGGACAATCTGGATCGGAACTGAAGGAGGCTTGAACGCTCTCGACCCGAAGACGCTCAAATTTATCCGTTACATCCCTGAATCGTCGAAGGAGGTTGCCTCCGAACGCCGGGCGATTCGTTCCATCATCGAAGACAAATCCGGTCTTCTCTGGCTGGCGACCAGCGGCGGCCTGCACGCCTTTGATCCCCAGACGGGACGGGTGACGAGATATTTTCACGACCCGAGCGACTCGGGGAGCCTCAGCAGCGACGTGGTGATTTCGCTTTACGAGGACTTCGACGGAACCCTCTGGGTGGGGACGGACGGCGGGGGATTAAACGCCCTGGACCGGAAAACGGGCAAATTTACCCGCTATCGCCACGATTATCGGAATCCCCGGAGCCTCAGCGACGACGACGTTTATGTGATCTACCGGGATCGGGCGGGAATCCTTTTCGTGGGGACCTACGACGGGCTCAATCTTTTCGATGACCAAACGAAAGACTTCACGGTCATCCGCAACAATCCCTTCGTCCCGTCCAGCCTCAGCTACAATTACGTCATCTCCTTGTTGGAAGATCGAACCGGGATTCTCTGGATCGGAACCCAAGGGAAGGGTGTCAATAAATACGATACCAACCGGAAAAAATTTCAAACCGTCAAACAGACGCCCGGCGTATCGAGGGGGATCGTTTCCAATTCCCTCCGGGCGTTTGCGGAGGATGCCTCCGGCAACATCTGGATTGGATCCGAGGATCGGGGATTGGATTATTGGGACCGGGAATCCAACACCCATTCCTACATCCAATATAATCCTCTCAAACCTTCCGGGCTGAGCAGCAATTTGATCTACGCCATGACGTTTGACAAGTCCGGTCTGCTCTGGATCGGGACGTTGGACGGCGGGTTGAACCGATATGATCCGAGGACCAAGACCTTCACTCATTTCCGCTTCGATCCCGCCGATCCCGAAAGCTTGAGGAATGACTCCGTTCGCGCCTTGTGTCAGGACCATTTGGGCACGCTCTGGGTGGGAACGGTAGGTGGAGGATTAAATCGATATATTCCGGAAAAAAACGCTTTTATCAGTTATCGAAACGATCCGGCTAAACCCGACAGCCTCAGCTTTGACGTCATCCGAGCCCTCTACGAAGACCGGTCCGGGACGCTCTGGGTCGGGACGTACGGCGGAGGATTGAACAAATTCGACCGGCAGAAGGAAGCTTTTGTCCGGTACCGGAATCAACCCGGAGACTCCGCCAGTCTGAGCAACGATTATATTATGTCGATCAACGGGGACACCGGCGGAAACATCTGGATCGGGACGGTCAATGGACTCAATAAGTTCGATCCGAAAACGGAAAAGTTTACGACCTATTCGTTCAGGGAGGGGCTTCCGAACAGCACGATCTATGGGGTTCTGATCGATGATTCGGATCAGCTCTGGGTGTCTTCGAATAAGGGGCTGGCCCGGTTTGACCCGGAGACATTGGCCGTCGAGGCCTTTGATGTCTCGGATGGGCTGCAGGGCGACGAATACGCAGGCGGCTCCTGTTATAAGGCCAAAACCGGCGAACTGTTCTTCGGTGGCGCGGATGGATTCAATTGCTTTTTCCCCGGCCGCATCATCGGGAATCCCTATCCGCCCGCCGTCGTCCTCACTGATTTCCAAATTGACAACAAGCCCGTCCCCATCGGAAAAGACGTCAACGGGCGGATCGTTCTGGAAAAAGCGATCTGGAGTACGGAGTCCTTGACCTTGACCTTCCGGGACCGGCTGATTTCGTTCGAATTCGCCGCGTTGCATTTTGCCGCGCCTGAGAAAAACCGGTACGCGTACATGATGGAAGGCCTGGAAAAAGAGTGGAACAAGGTGGGGAACCGAAGGTTCGTGAGTTATACGAATCTCCCGGCCGGCCGATATACGTTCCGGGTAAAAGCAGCCAACGCCGACGGCCTTTGGAACAACGACGGCGTCGCCTTGCGGATCCGTGTCGTTCCGCCGTTCTGGAAAACGTTGTGGTTCGTCGGACTGATCGTTTTGACAATCTTGTCCACGATCGGCGGCTACGTCGGGACACGGGTGCGACGGAGTCGCCGGCGGACCACTCTCCTGGAGTCCAAAGTCCGGGAGAGGACCGCCGAGCTCCTGAAACAGATGACGGTCCGGGAAGCGGCGGAGAAGGAACTGGAAAAACGGCGGCAGTACCTGGAATCGGTTTTTCTCAACGCGCCGAACGCCATGATCACCGCCGACAACAGAGGCCGGGTCACGGAATGGAACCCGGGCGCGGAACGGATCTTCGGCTGGCGGCGCGAGGAGGCGCTCGGAAAGGACGTCGACGACCTGATCATCAAACGGGAACTCAAGGAAGAGGCCGTCCAAATGTCGGAGGTGACCCTTTCGGGGACGTCCCTTCCGCCGCGGGAAGGCGTCCGCCATCATAAAAGCGGCAGGCCGATTCCCGTCATCATGGGAGGATCGCCGATTCAGAGCGGCGACGACGTCGTCGGTGTGATGTTCGTGTATACGGACATCACCGAGATCAAGAAGGCGGAGGAGGCTGCCCACGAGGCCAACCGGGTCAAGAGCGAGTTCCTCGCGAACATGAGTCATGAAATCCGGACGCCGATGAACGGCATCTTCGGGATGACCGAACTGGCCCTGGAAACGGACCTGTCGACCGAGCAGCGGGAATACTTGGAAGCGGTCCAGATTTCGGCTGCCTCCTTGATGGGCATCATCAACGACATCCTGGATTTTTCGAAAATCGAAGCGAAAAAGATCGAATTGGAATCGATCCCCTTCCGCCTGCGGGACACGGTCCATGCCATGATCGCCAGCGTCGCCCTTTTGGCCGAGAAGAAGGGGCTGGAACTGGCCTATCATGTTCCGCCGGACATCCCCGACCGGGTCAAGGGCGATCCCGGCCGCCTGCGCCAGATCCTGACCAACCTTCTCAGCAATTCCATCAAGTTCACGTCCGCCGGCGAGGTGATCGTGACGTTCACCCTGGAGGAACGGCTCGAGGACAAGGTCCGGCTTCATGTTCAGGTGCGCGACACAGGCGTCGGGATCCCTCCCGATAAAGTCAAGTCGATTTTCGCGCCGTTTACCCAGGCGGACAGTTCAACGACTCGAATTTACGGTGGAACCGGCCTCGGGCTGGCCATCACGTCCCGGCTCGTGGAACTTATGAATGGGCGCATCTGGGTCGAAAGCGATATCGAAAAAGGAAGCACGTTCCATTTCACTGTAACCCTGGAGCTTCAAACCCAGACCGAGGAGGTGTCGGTTCCCGCCCGGTACGAAGACCTCTCGGACCTCGCGGTCCTGGTGGTGGACGACAACGCTGCCAACCGGCATATTCTCCGGGACATGCTGACCCAATGGGGGCTGCAGCCGACGCTGGCCGACCGCGCCGAGAAGGCGCTGGGGATTTTGCGCGAGAGCATCGC
>CAYSGA010000072.1:0-8583 GCA_964430165.1 uncultured Eubacteriales bacterium | reverse complement strand
GAATCGGACGTGCCTGGGTCCTTCGGGCGGCGATCGAAAACATCGCCGATGCGTCTTACCGGGAGTTTTTTGACCTTCCGGCGATTCGAAGGAAAGGGCGAAGCTTCAACCTTTCGCTCTCGGCGGGATTTTGACCGGGGTTTCCCCGGCGAGTGCGGCCCTCTCTCCCCGCCCGGCGGTCATCCTTCTCCGGGCCGAATTTCTCCCTTGTTTTCGGCAAAGAATGGGCTAAAATGCTTCTCAGGAGTTTTTTATCGTCCGGATTTCGGGAAGAAGAGGGAAATGGATATGGAAATAATTCCGGATTTAACCATTCCGGATGTCATCAACCGGAGCGTGAAGCTCCACGACAGCCGGAATTCCCTTGGCTTTTACGACGAACCCGCCCTGAGCTATCGGCAGCTGAAGGAAAAGATCGATCAAATCTCGGCCTTTCTGGCCGGCCGGGGGATCGTCCACGGCGACCGGGTCGCCATCTTGAGCGAAAACGGCCCTCACTGGGGGGTCGCCTTTCTGGCCATTACCTCCATGGGCGCGGTCGCCGTCCCGATCCTGACGGATTTTCATCCCACGGAAATCCATCATGTCCTCCGCCATTCCGAGTCCAAGGCCATCTTCGTCTCCGAGAAGCTTTACGGCAAGATCGACGACGCGGAGTTCGACCGTATGGAAATATGGATCCTGATCGACGATTTTTCCGAGATCAAGCCGAACACCAGCAAGGATAAGCTCCGCCGGCTGATTGCCGAAGGGGGCCATGAACTCCGCAAAATCAAGACGACGGCCTTGAAGTGGCTGGGAAAAATTTCCTGCCGCGTTCGCGGGGACGACCTCGCTTCGATCATCTACACGTCGGGGACGACCGGTCATTCCAAGGGCGTCATGCTGACCCATCGCAACCTCATCAGCGACGCCATCGCCACGACGCGGCTCGTCGACGTGACTTGCGAGGACCGTTTCCTGTCGCTTCTTCCGCTGGCCCACGTTTACGAATGCACCCTCGGACTGCTCACAACCCTGATGCAGGGCGCGTCGGTTTCTTATGTTCATAAACCGCCGACGGCCGCCGTGTTGCTTCCCGCCCTGGAGACGATCAAGCCGACGTCTGTCCTGTCCGTCCCGCTGATCATCGAAAAAATGGTCCGGTCCAAGGTTTTTCCCGCCCTTAGGGAAAAAATCCTGATCCGGTTGGCGAGCCAGATCCCTTCCCTCCGGAAGATGATCACCCATAAAGCCGGAGCGAAAATCCGGAAGGCCTTCGGCGGGGAATTGAAAATGTTTTGCATCGGCGGGGCCGCCCTGGCTCCCGATGTCGAGGATTTTCTCATCGAAGCGGGGTTCCCTTATTGCATCGGTTACGGGTTGACCGAGACCTCGCCTCTGGTCACCGGGACGAAACCGTTCGAAACCCGGGCGCGTTCCGCCGGCCGGGCCCTCGACGGGGCTGAAATCCGGATCGCCGACCCCGATCCCGGGATGGGGGAAGGAGAGATCCTGCTCCGCGGCCCGATGATCATGAAAGGGTATTATAAGGACCCGGAAAAAACAGCCGAAATCCTCTCCGACGACGGCTGGCTGAAAACCGGGGATTTGGGCTGCCTTGACGCGGACGGGTATCTTTTCATCAAGGGCCGGTCGAAAAACGTGATTATCGGACCGAGCGGGGAAAACATCTATCCCGAGGTCATCGAGTCGGTCATCAACCGGTCCGAGTCCGTCCAGGAATCGCTGGTTTACGAGCAGCAGGGAAGACTCGTGGCCCGGATCCACCTGAACTACGAGGCCTTGGACGCGTTTTTCACCGAGAAAAAATGGAGTGCGGTCCAAATCCGCGACCATATCCATAAAATCCTCGAAGGCATCAAATCGAAGGCCAACGAAGGTGTTTCCTCGTTTTCCCGGCTGAGCCGGGTCATCGAACAAACCGAGCCGTTCGAGAAAACACCGACCCAGAAGATCAAGCGCTATCTTTACGTCGAAAGGACGATCGACGGTGAAGGGGCGATCGGCGTCTAACCGTTCGAGACATTTAAGAAGATACGATCCGTCCTTGAAAGTCCTTTCGGTTTGGAGGCTTATCCCCGGCCGTGGAAGGGGGCCGGGAATTTTGGCTTTTTTCCGGCGGTGATTCGTGTAAAATGGAGCGGGTTCGACCTGGAGAGGAAGAGGCCGCTGATGCGTCGTTTTGGGTTTCCGATATTGACCGGCGTGTTCGTTCTTTTCCTGTTCTCCGCCGCCGGTTTGGTCTCGGCGCCAGAGGCTTCGGGAAAAGCGGCCGCGGACAGGATTTCGATGGAAATCCGACCGACGATTTTTTTCGTCGAGGAGGCCGGCACGCTTTTTCAGAAATGCGAAGTGCTCCTCGATTATGCCGGCCCGGAAGCCGCGGGAGATTTGCGGGTCAGGGGATTTGCCGGGGAGGTGCACCAGACCCTTCCGAAAATCGGGGCGGGACAACACCTTGTTTTGGTCTATCTTCCCGATCACGCGAAACCGGTCCGGGCGACCTTTTCCGTCCGGATCGGAAGCAGCGCGGCTTCCCGGACCGTCGTCCTTGCGCCCCAGCGACAATGGTCGATTTTCCTTATGCCGCATTCCCACACGGACCTCGGATACACCGAGCTTCTGTCCCGGGTCGCCAAAAACCAGGCCGAATATCTCGACCAGGTCGTCGAATTCTGCCGGGCGACCGACGCGTATCCCGACGAAGCGAAGTTTCGCTGGAATATCGAGATCGCCTGGGCGCTTGAAAACTACCTTAAAAACCGCCCGGTGGAAAAAATCCAGGCTCTGGTCAACCTGCTGCGCTCCGGTCGGGTGGAACTGTCGGGCTGGTATGTCAATCTCTCCGATATGTTCGCCCACGAGGAATTGATCCGGGCCGTCCTTCCCGCCAAGGACCTCAGCCGGACCCTTTCTTTTCCGCTGGGGGGGGCGATGAACAACGATGTGACCGGATTCAGCTGGGCCGCGCCCCAGATCCTCAGCCAGGCCGGAATCCATTATTTCGCCGCCGGAATCAACGAAACGCGGGCCTTGGCGCCGCTCCGCCGGCCGAATCCCTTTTACTGGCAGTCTCCCGACGGCGCAAAAATCCTCGTCTGGAACGGCGAACATTACATGTTCTCCAATTTGAAACTCCGCCTTCATCAGGGAAACGCCGAAAGTGAACCGCGCGTCGCCGAATACCTGGCCGGACTTCAATCCCGGGGCGATTATCCCTACGACCTGATCGCCTTTCCGATCAGCGGCCGATCCATGGACAACAGCCCTCCCCGGATGGAATTGTCCGACCGGGTTGTCGAATGGAACGCGAAATGGGCTTTTCCCAAGCTCCGCCTGGCGACGATGAGCGAATTTTTCGGTACTCTCGAAAGAAAATACGCCGGCGTCATCCCGACGCATAAAAAGGCCTGGCCCGATTACTGGACGGACGGAGTCGGCTCGACCGCGTATGAAACTGGGCTCAACCGGCAGGCGCACGACGATTTGCTGACGGCCGAGAAACTTGCCGCGGCCGCCTCGTTGATCGAACCCGGCGCGGCGATTCCGAAAGCTGAAATCCGGGACGGATACGCCCAAACCATGCTTTTCGACGAACACACCTGGGGCGCCCACAACTCCGTCAGCGAGCCGGAGGAGGAATCGGTCCGCGGCCAATGGACCCTGAAATCGGCTTTCGTTTACAACGCCCGGGAAATCGCCGGAACCGTCCGGGACCGGAGCCTGGCCGTCCTGACCCGCAATATTACGACCGGCGACGGCTGGCCCCTGGTCGTTTTCAATCCCTTGTCCTGGAAGCGGACGGACGTGGTCAGGATCGTCTTGCCGCGTTGTCTTGCCGAAATGAACGGACGATTCCAATTGATCGACAACAGGACCGGCGCCGAAATTTCCTACCAGATCCTGGATCCGAATATCCTGATGTTCCAGGCGAATGACGTTCCTTCGATCGGCTATGCCGTTTACACGGTCGTCCCGGATGTGCTTCCGTCGCCGTCCGCCCCCGCCACGGTCGTCGAGGAGAACCGGATCGAGAATCGCTGGTTCAAAGTCACGGCGGATACAATCACCGGCGGGTTGCGGAGCGTCATCGACAAGGGAAGCGGCCGGGAACTCGTCGACGCGGCTTCCCCTTACGCCCTCAACCAGTTGATCTACGAAAATCCCGAGGGCGGCCGGGCCGCCGTTGACGATATGACGAAGCGGGCGTCCTTCCGACGGTATTCCCCCGAATCCGCGGCCGCCGCTGCGGGCCTGCGGGGGCCGGTCGCTTCGAGTCTCATCCTGACATCGATAGCCTTCCGGCATCCGGAAATCCGGCAGGAAATCATCCTTTATGACGGACTCAAGAGGATCGATATCGTCAACCGGTTGAGGAAGGAAGAGACGTACGACGCCGAGGCCGCATATTTCGCCTTTCCGTTCCGTGTCGAGAGCGGCCGGTTCCGGTTCGAAATCGCGGACGCGTCGATGGCCCCCGAAATCGACCAGCTTCCCGGGACGACCCGCGACTGGCTGACCGTCCAGAATTGGGTCGAAGCGGCCGGGTCGAAAGGCGCTGTCGTTTGGTCGCCCCTCGAAGCGCCGCTCGTCCAATTCGGCGACATCAACACCGGGAAATGGCAGGCCAAGCTCGAAACTCCCAATCAAACGGTCTTTTCCTATATTCTCAACAACTACTGGATGACGAATTTCAAAGCGGGCCAGGGCGGGCCGCTCGTTTTCCGCTACGCCTTCACGAGCCGACCGGGCGGCGCCGATCCCATCGCCTCGACCCGGTTCGGCGCGGAAGCCCGTACGCCGTTTGTCACGGATTGGCTCCCGAAAAAATTCACGGGCGTTCTTCCCGGTACCGCCCTGAGCTTCTTTACCGTCGATCAACCCAATGTTTTGATTCAAACGGTGACGGCCTCGGAATCGGACGGCGGGATCGTCGTCCGGCTCAGGGAAATCGGAGGGCTCGAAACCCGGGCCCGGATTTCCCTGGATTTGTTCCCCGCCGAAACGCTGACGTATACCGCGACGGATATTGGAGAAAATCCGGCCAATACCTTCGAAGTCGTCCCCCGGTCGATCTATGTCAATCTCAAGCCGTTTCAGATCGTCACCGTCAAAATTAAAAACCCGCAGTAGGCTAATTTGGGGGCCTTCGATTGATCCGCCGCCGGGGGCATGGTATAAACGGCCTGATTTTCCCCGAAGGAGACATCATGAGTTCCCTGACTTATCGTCGGGCCGGCGTGAGCATCGACGCGGCGGACGATTTTATCCGCCGGATCAAGCCGCTCGTCCGGACGACTTCCCGGCCCGAGGTTTTGGGAGGGATCGGCGGCTTCAGCGGGTTGTTTCTCCCCCGGCTGAAAGGCCTGAAGGAACCGTTGCTCGTCTCTTCCACCGACGGCGTCGGCACCAAACTCATGATCGCCGACCTTCTCGGGAAGTTCGATACCGTTGGAATCGACCTCGTGGCCATGAACGCGGACGACGTGGTCGTGACGGGGGCGGAGCCGTTGTTTTTTCTCGACTATATCGCTTGCGGCAAGGTCAAACCGCCGATGTTGACCCGGGTCATGAAAGGGATCGTCCGGGGTTGCCGGGAGGCGGGGTGCGCCCTGCTCGGCGGCGAAACGGCCGAGCTCCCCGGCCTTTACGGAAAGGACCAATGGGATTTGGCCGGTTTTTGCGTCGGCCTCGTCGACAAATCCAAGCTCATTGACGGCCGGAGATGCCGCCGCGGAGACGCGGTCATCGGCCTCGCGTCCAGCGGCCTTCATTCGAACGGATACTCGCTCGCCCGGAGCGTGTTCACAGCGGACGAATTGCGCGGCCCCATCGGCCGGACGCTTCTCCGTCCGACCCGGATTTACGCCCGGGCGCTGCTTGCGGCCGGGGCCAAGGTCGAAATCAAGGCGATGGCCCATATCACCGGCGGCGGGTTTTACGACAACATCCCCCGGGTGATCCCCGACGAACACGGCGTCCGGATCCGCCGGGGATCCTGGCCGATTCCGAAAATATTCAAAATCATCCGGGAGCGGGGAGGCGTGGCGGAGGATGAAATGTTCCGGACCTTGAATATGGGGGTCGGAATGATCGCCGTCGTCGGGGCCGACGACGCGGCCCGGATGATCCGGGCGCTCGCCACGCTGGGCCAACAGGCCTGGGTGATTGGCGAACTCGTCGAAGGGCGCCACCATGTCGTTATTGAATAAACTCCCCCAGCCACGGTGAAAACATGGTCAGGGGCGCCGCCGGGTCGTGAGGAACTGACGGCGGCGCCGATCCGCGATTTTTCGCTCCGTCCCAAGGACGTTTCTTTCCGTTCAGCCCGCGGCGCGGCCGTTCTCCCTTTGCTTCGGAACGGACAGCGCTCCGCGCATCATCCAGATTCCGGCTGCGGCCAATACGCCGATTCCTCCCGCGAGCGGCCAGAGGGCGTCCCCCCCGATTTCGGCATAAAGCGCGTTTCCCACAAGGGGGGCGACGAACATCGCCGACGAAAACATCAGGCTATAGAGGCCCAGGTAGCGGCCCACGGCGTCCCCGGCCCGGGAGGCGACGATCGTGGAAGCGAACGGCATGGACAGAATTTCTCCCATGGTCCAGACGACGACGGTGAAGGCGGCGTAGACGAACCCGCGTCCGAACGGCAGGAGGGCGAACCCGAGGCCGATCAGAATTCCCCCGAGGGCGACGATTTTGATTTCGGACCGATTACGGAGAGCGTGAACGAGGACCATCTCGACGAGGACAATCAGGATCGTGTTCACGGCCCAGAGCGGACCGATCCTGTTTTCCGGCAATCCGTAGACCGAATTCAGGTAGAGGTTGAACGTCGAAAACAATTGGGAAAAAACGGTCATCAGAACAAACAGAAGCCCCATGAAGGCAAGAAACGGCGGATCGCGCCAAGGTGACCGGGACGGCCGGGGTTCACCGCCTCGGCCGGTTTGAGCGGTGGCCGGAATCGGCTTCAATAACACGGCGATCACGCCCGCTGAAGCCAGGGTCGTCAGCCCGTCCGCCCAGAAGAGCCAGCGGTAATCGAGCAGGATTAAAAATCCCCCGATGACGGGGCCGAAGGTGATTCCCAGGTTCGCCGCAAGCCGCCGGAGGGCGAATCCTTTAGTCAACATGTCTCCGGGGCATAACCTGGTCATGGCCGTGTCGTTGGCCGGAAAGATCGCCGCGGAGACGAGGCCATAGAGGAACAGGAGAACAAGGACGGGCTCGAAGGTCGAAGCGTATCCCGTCCCGATCAGGAGCAGCCCCGATAAAACCAAACTTCCCAACTGGATGTTCCGGACGCCGAGGCGGTCGCAGAAATGGCCGCCCAGGTAGCCGCCGGCGATGGAGCCCAGTCCAAACGCGCTCAGGACTTGCCCGGCTTGAAGAAGAGAGAACCCCAGGTGCTTAGTCAGATAAATGTTCAGGAAAACGAGGACCATGAACCCGCAGCGGTTGATGAATTCGGCCAGGGCCAGGATCCAGGCCGGACGGGGGAGTCCGCCGTAGGCGTCCTTGTAGAGCTCGATCGGCCGTTTCCACATCATTTTCCCGGGTTTTACCACGAACACGGACGGGGCCTAGCGCGGCGTTTGTTTTAAAAGCGATTTCCACTCGAACAGGCCGGGCCGGAAATCGTAATCTCTCAAGGCGGCTTCGGTTTCGGCGGAGATGCGGCCGAGCCATACGCCGAGCGAGTCGCGGACGGCCTCCGGGATCTCGACCATCGAAATCACCCTCGTCCGGACTTCGGTTTCCGGAAAGCGGTTCCTCTCGTCCGGCGGGTCGAGCGCCTCGACCCATCGGGAATTCGGGTTGATCAACCCGGCCAGGGTCAAGCCGCGGCGGGCGAAGGCGCGTTCCCAGAGCTCGGCCGAATAACCGAAATGGGTGCAAAAAAGAGCGGCGTATACGGGCGCGCGGGAATCGGGCATCCGAGCGGCGACTTTGCCGACATACGCGTCGATCAGGCGCGCCGTCTCCTCCCCACGCCAATCGGCCTCGATGAGACCGACCAGATCCGGACACGGCTGGGAAATCAAACGGGCGTCGGCGAATCCGGCCGCGATGAGCTTCCGCCGGTGTTCGCCCGCCGAGATCGTCGTCGAAGTGCCGAGGAGAATTCCCGTGGCCCGCGGATTTCCGCCGAGCGCTTCGGCCATCATCTCCACGCCCGTGTCGACGATCCCGAGGATGGGGATATTCGATTCCCGGACGAAGGGAACGTCGCCGAGCAGGACGGAGAGTGTGTTGCATCCGACCAGGATGAGGTCGGGCCTGATCGTGTCCGCCAGGCTCTGCAACGCGCTGTCGAAGACGCGGGCCTTGTCCTCGCGAGTCGGGAGATTGTTGTACCCGCTGTCGTTGGAAAAAAGGGCGTTCCAAAAGACAAGGTCGACGGTCCGGAACGACCGGGCCGCTTTCATCCGGACTGCAGCTTCGGCCATGATGGAAAGCCCGCCGAGCCAGGAACCAACGGCAAGGATCACCAACAAGCTACAGATAGGTTGGAGGAACAATTCCGACATACAATCCCCCATGAGCTATGCCATCCGCGCAGTTTCTGCGCCGGCA
>CAYSGA010000071.1:0-8687 GCA_964430165.1 uncultured Eubacteriales bacterium | reverse complement strand
GCCGGCGTCCGTTACGGCGTCGAAACGGGACCCGCGAAGACCCTCATTCCCGAAGTCGTCAAGAAGGGCGAGCTCGAAGTCGGCCGATTCGAGGTGACGCGGGCCCAGTTCGCCGCGTTCGACCCGAGCTACAAGGCTGCTCCGGGGACGGAGGACTTTCCGGCGACCGGGATCTCGTTCGACCAGGCCAAGGCCTACGCCGCCTGGCTGTCGAAGCTGACGGGAGAGACCTGGCGCCTCCCCGCCGAGGAAGAAGTCGCCGAGCTGGTCACAAAATCCGCCGGGGAGAACACGCTCGACTACTGGGCGGGCTATGCTCTCAACCCCGACGACGCCCGGCGTCTTGAGTCTAAGGTCAAAGAGCTAGGCGGACCGGCCGCCCTCATCAAGGAGGCCGGCAGCTTTGCCGGCGTCGGAAAGGACGACGAGGAGCTCGTCTTCGACCTCGGCGGCAACGCCGCCGAGTGGGTCGCCGCCAAGGACGGAAGCGGGAAGACGGTCGGAGGCAGCGCCGACCGTCCGGCCGACCCGAAGGCTCGGCTGAGCCCGGCTTCGCCCGAGTGCACGGGCTTTCGCCTGGTGCGCGGCCGCGCCTGAGCGCCGATCCCGGGCCCGCCCCTCCGACCGGCCCCAAGCGGGGAGTTTGGAATCAGTATCCCGGGCGGCCTTCGGCCAGCCGCTTCGTCAGGACGCCGATCATGTCGGCGGTCGTCGCGGCCAGGTCGTAATCGGGTTTCCAATTCCATTCCGCCCGGGCGGACGAATCGTCCAGGGATTGCGGCCAGGAATCGGCGATGGCCTGCCGGAAATCGGGTTGGTAGACGATCTCAAAATCCGGGATGTATTTGCGGATTTCGGTTGCCTGCTCGGCCGGCGTGAAGCTCATGGCCGTGACGTTGAAATCGGAGTGGTGGCGGAGGTTTTTGAAATCGGCGGACATCAAGTCGAAGATCGATTTCAGGCAGTCGGGCATGTACATCATCGGCAGCCGGGTGTCCGGGCCGAGAAAACAGGAATACCGGCCGTATTTAACCGCCTCGTAATAAATCGCCACGGCGTAATCCGTCGTTCCGCCGCCGGGCAGGGCTCCGTGGCTGATGATCCCGGGGAACCGGCAGCCGCGGACGTCGACACCGAAGCGGGCGACATAATAATCGGCCAACAGTTCTCCCGCGACCTTCGTCAGTCCGTACATTGTCTTGGGCTTGAGAATCGTGTCTTGGGGGGTGAAAACACGGGGTGTTTCGGGGCCGAAGGCGGCGATCGAACTCGGGATGAACACCCGGGACAGACCGAGTTTCCGGGCGGCCTCGAGGATGTTGTAGGTCCCGTCCATGTTGACGGTCCAGGCCAGCTGGGGATTTTTTTCGCCGTTGGCCGAAAGGATCGCGGCCAGGTGATAGACCGTCTCGACGCGGTGCTTCTTGATGACGTCTTCGAGAAGGCCGGCTTTTGTCACGTCGAGGGATTCGAACGGACAGGCGGCGGCCTGGGACGAAAGGGGTTGGATGTCGGCGGCGACGACGTTGTCCGGGCCGTGTTTCCGGCATAAAGCGTTGAGAAGCTCGGTGCCGATCTGTCCGGAAGCTCCGGTGACAAGGACGCGCGGCGTTGGGTTCATGCATGGGCCTCGGTGTAAACAGGACGTCCGAAGAGGCCATTAGATATCACAGACGTCCGTTGAAATCAAACCGGGAAAAAGCGATACTGGGGCCATGAATTTCAAGCGAATCGCCCTGGTGACCGGGGCCTCACGCGGCCTCGGCCGCGGGATCGCCGTCGCCTTGGCTGCCTCCGCCGGAACGGTGATCGTCCACTATTTCAAAAATCGGAAAGGAGCGGAAGAGACGGCCCGGATGGTCCGGAAAGCTGGGGCAGAAAGCGTCGTTCTCCAGGCCGACCTGTCGGCGGAGGATGAAGCTCGCGGTCTGATCGTGGCCGCGGAAAGAAAAGGGGGCCGGCTCGACATCCTGGTCAACAACGTCGGCCCGATTCTCTTCCGGCCGTGGGACAAGCTCACGGCCGCGGATTGGGAATCGGTGTTTCGCGAAAACGTGCTCAGCGCCTATTTCTGCCTGACCGCGGCGCTTCCGGGGATGCGGGCCCGGCGTTTCGGCCGGGTCGTCAACCTGGGCTTCGGGCGGGTTGAACAGCTGGCCGCCTTCCCGACGGCGCTTTCTTACGCGGCCGCCAAGACCGGCCTTCTTCTCCTGACGCGCACGGCCGCCGCGGAATGCCGGGGGACGGGGGTGACGGTCAACCTGGTTTCGCCGGGCTTGCTCAGGGGAGGAATCCGGCCTGCCAAAACGGTCGTCCCGCGGAAGGAGTTGGGAACGTTCGCGGACGTCGCCGCGGCCGTCCGGTTCCTCGCCGCGGACGAAGCCCGGCGCGTCACCGGAACGAACATCCTGGTCGCCGGCACGTGGAAAATGTAAACGGAAGCGCTCCGTTATTGCAAAAATTCCGAAAAGAGACATAATATCGGCGGACCGATGAGTCAAAAAGAGATCCGGGGGATCGTTTTATGCGCCGGGCGCGGCGGGCGCCTCCGGCCCTACACCGACGACACTCCGAAATGCCTACTGTCGTTCGGCGGAAAAACGATTCTCGAGCGGTGCCTGGACGGTTTGCGCGCGGCCGGAGTCGGGGACATCATCCTCGTGACCGGCTACCATCAGGAACTCATCGAGCGTTTTGTTGAGGAACGGGACTATGCGGGGATCACCTTCGTCGTGAACGAGGCCTACGCCCATACCAACACGGCCGTATCCTTGAATTTGGCCTTGAAACGGGCTGCCTCCGACGTGGTCGTCGTCAACGGCGACGTTCTCTTCGACCCGTCGATCCTGGCGGATCTCGTGGCCCTGCCCGTCTCCCACGGCGCGGCCGTCGACGCCGACATCTCCCTGGACGGAGAGGAAGTGAAGGTCATCGTCCGCGGCGGCCGGATCGTCAAGATTGGCAAGGACCTGGACCCGAAAGACAGCCTCGGCGAGGCCATCGGAATATATAAAATCGGCCGGGACGTAATCGGCGACCTGATCGGGATCTACGACGACCTGGAGTCGAGGGGGGAACTCCATCATTTCTTCGAAAAAGGGTTCGACCTTTTAAACGGGAAAGGCTCGGGCGATGAACGGTCGTTCGGCGTGTTCCTGACCCGGGGTCGTCCCTGGGTGGAGATCGACACCCTCGAGGACTACCACCATGCCGAACGGGACATCGCTCCCCGGCTCTGAGACGGCGTACGATTACGGGAAAGTGGCCCGCAAGCGTGAAAACGCGTTCACCCCGCGTTTTCTTCAGATCAATAAGGTGCTCAACCGGCCGGCCGCGTCGCTGATCGTCCGCGCCCTCTTCAAGACGAAAATCACCCCCAACCAGGTCACCGTCGCTTCCTTTTTCATCGGTCTGGCCGGGGCCGGCTGTTTCGGCCTGGGCACCCGGGGATCGTTCATAGCCGGTGGTCTGCTAACCCAGTTGTCGTCGATCGTGGACTGCGCCGACGGCATGCTGGCCCGGGCCCGCGGGACGTCCAACGATTTCGGGGGGTACCTCGACCTTCTCCTGGACCGGGTCAATGAATACCTGCTGATCACCGGCGCGGTTCTGGGTCAGTATCGTTATTCCGGCCGGGAGATCGATCTTGTCCTCGGGATTTTCGCCCTGGGACTCTATTTTCTGCTGACGACGCAGTTTTACCTGGCGAAAAACCTGATCCGGGACGAACGGCGCGGCGAAGCCGCGGAAAACCGGGGGTGGCTGATGTTTCTCATCGCCCTGTTTGCCGTGATCAACCGTCTGGATATCGGCATTATTGTCCTTCTTCTCATCACCCTCGGCGGCAATATCGGGCTGCTTTTCCGCTTCTTTCGGTTTGGGAAAATATAGCCTAGGTTCTTCGGCCCGGCCGCCCGGACACGCCCGTCGGCGCGGACGGACCGAGAGGATCAAATCCCTCGGCCGCCGCCGGAAAGGCGGGGCGGGACGGAAGAGGAATGAGACGGCCATGAAAAAACGCAACATCTTGGTTTTAATATGCCTCCTCATTGCCGGGTTCGGTTTATCTCCACCGCTCGCGGCCGATGATGAACTCATTCTCAAGGCCCGGACAATGATCGACGCCCTGCAACGCGGCGATTATGAAACAGCAACCCGGGACTTCGACGCGACGATGAAAAACATGTCCGGTCCGGAAAAAACGGGCGAATTCTGGAACATCCTCCAAACGCAGGTCGGCGCCTTCAAGGAACGGACGGGCGAGCGGCAGGAAAAGCTCGGCAACTATGAGGTCGTTCTGGTGACCTGTGTCTTTGAAAAAATGACTCTGGACATCCGGGTCGTTTTTGGCCCGGAAGAAAAAGTCGCCGGATTCCAGTTCGTCCCGCCCCGACCGCCGGTGAATTACGAACCGCCGGCCTATGCCGACCCAGCCCGTTTCACCGAAACCGAGGTCACGGTCGGGTCGGATCCCTGGGCTCTTCCCGGAACGTTGACGAGGCCGAAGGGCGACGGGCTTGTCCCGGCCCTGGTCCTGGTTCACGGCTCCGGGCCGAACGACCGCGACGAGACCATCGGCCCCAATAAACCCTTCCAGGACTTGGCCTGGGGGCTGGCCTCGCGCGGGATCGCGGTCCTGCGCTATGAAAAGAGAACGCGGGTTCACGGGACCCGGATGGTCTCCGATAGGTTCCTCACGGTGAAGGAGGAAACGATAGACGACGCGGTCGAAGCCGTCCGGCTTCTCCAGAAGACCAAGGGGATCGACCCCTACCGGGTTTTCGTCCTTGGGCACAGCCTGGGAGGAATGCTGATTCCGCGAATCGCCCTGGCGGCCAAACCGCTCGGGGCGGCCGGCTTCATTTCGATGGCCGGACTGACGTTCCCCCTGGAGGAAACGTATCTCACCCAGGTGACTTACATCCTTTCTCTGGACGGACAACTGTCCGACGAGGATAAAAACCAACTTGCCGGGATCAGGGCGGATGTCGAAAAAATCAAGGCTTTCAAAGACGAGGATTGTTCATCGGCGGAAAAAGTGATCTATGCGTATCCCGCCTACTGGCTCGACCTTCGCGGGTATGATCCGGCCGAAACCGCCCGGAGCGTTGATCGGCCGATGCTCTTTCTCCAGGGCGGGCGCGACTATCAGGTTGTTTCCGAAAACCTGGAACGATGGGAAAAAGCCCTGGGGGGACGTCCCGGCGTCGTCTTCAAACTCTTCCCGAAGCTCAACCACCTGTTCGGCGAAGGGGAGGGGATCTCGACCCCGAACGAATATATCGAGACCCATAAAAGCGTGGCCGAAGACGTCGTTCGTGAAATTGAGGCGTTCATCCGGAGGTAGGAAAACCCATGATCCGGAAGCGGGTGACGGTTGTTCTCGCGGTCGCGGCGATCCTGTTTCCGGCCGGTTGCGGCCGGATGAAGCCGGCGACGGCCAAGTTCTCTGGCCGCAGGACTTCGAGCTCCAGGCGAAGAAAATCATTTCAAAGTAGGGGTTTGCCATGACGAAAATCAAGCGGATCGGAATCATGACCGGAGGGGGCGACTGCCCCGGGCTGAACGCGGCCATCCGGGCGGTGGCCAAGAGGGCGATGTTCGAGCACGACTGGGAGGTGTTCGGAGTCGAGGACGGCTACGAAGGAATGATCAAGGGCCGTTTTCGGAAGCTCGCAGCATCCGACGTTTCGGGAATTTTAACGCTGGGCGGGACGATTTTGGGCACGTCGAACACGTCCGACCCTTATGCCTACATCGTCAAACGCGGAAAAACGACGGTCTGTCACGACGTCTCCGCCCGGGCCATCCGCAACGTCCGGGACAAGGGGCTGGACGCCCTGGTTCTCATCGGGGGCGACGGGACGCTCCATACGGCCGCCCATCTTTCCGAAGACGGGCTTCGGATCGTCGGGGTGCCGAAAACAATCGACAACGACCTGGGCGGGACGGACCTGACGTTCGGCTTCGACACGGCGGTGAGCGTGGCGACGGAGGCGGTCGACCGGCTGCATACGACGGCCCAGTCCCATCACCGGATCATGATTGTCGAGGTGATGGGCCGCCAGGCGGGCTGGATCGCGCTCTATACGGGGATCGCCGGAGGGGGAGACATCATTCTCATCCCAGAGATTCCATATAATCTGGACGCCGTCGCGGCGAAGATCCACTTCCGGAAAAAGTGCGGGAAAAAGTTCAGCATCATCGTGATTGCCGAGGGAGCCAAGCCCAGGGGCGGGGAGGTCGTCGTAAAAAGGCGTGTCGAAACGAGCGCCGATCCAATCCGTCTGGGTGGAGTGGGTTTTGTGCTCGGGGATCAGCTCGAGCGGTTGACCGGCCAGGAAGCCCGTTGTGTCATCCTCGGACACCTCCTGCGCGGCGGTTCCCCCACGGCGGCCGATCGGATTCTGGCGACCCAACTGGGAGCGGAAGCGGTCCGTCTGGCCGCCAAGGGGGAATTCGGCCGGATGGTCGCCGTCCGGGGTGGCGGGATTTCCTCCGTTCCCCTGGACGTACCGGCCAAGGGGCCGCGCCTGGTTCCGACCGACCATCCCCTGATCATCGCCGCCCGGGCGGTCGGAACGAGCTTCGGCGACGAATAGCTAGCCGGGGGCTACGGCTTTCCCTCGTACCCCCGGACGGTGAAGTATTGGGCCCGCTCGAAAAAGTTCACGATCCTTCCATAGAGCTCCATGGCCTCGTAGAGGTCCTCGGCCGTGTCCAGAAGGCCTTCGTTGCGGATTTTTTGCCAGACATCGCGCCGGATCATACAGATGGCGATCATGATCTCCGACATCGAAAACCGCTCGGCCCGTCGTTGCCGGCCAAGGTCCGTCCAGTAGTTTTCCATATCCTTTTCCGTAATCTCGTTGGAAATCCAGCGCCCGAACTGGCTGAAAACGCGGTGGCCGCGGTCATGGACTTCCCGCTCGTCAAAGGTTCGATAGGACGGGGCTTCGACCATCGCCTGGATTTCCCGGGTGTATGACCGGGACATTTCCTCGGCGCTGGTTTCGATGAGGCGGACGAGTTTTTTGGAAACGGCCGACGGGATATAACGGCTGGTTCCGAAAAAGAAAGCCATGACGACCGACCCCTATTTGGAAGATAAGCGCGACCGGGGGGATTGTCAACCCGCAAAATCCGTTTTTAGAAAACGGGCGGGATATAATAAGATGGGCGGGGGGCAGGTCTTTAGCCCTGTCCCCCTTATTCGAAGATCCTCGGGAAATCGGCGATCCCCAGCAGGCGGGCGAAGATACGGGGGATTTCGGTGTTTTCCTTGAACCCGCCGAACAATTCGGCGTCGGGGCCGAAAGCGAAGAGGGGCACGGCCGCCCCGTTGTGATCGCCCGATCCCCAGACTACGTCGAGGATTTTCCCGTCCATCGTTCCGCCGTTGAGGCAAAGCCCGCCGGTTTCATGGTCCGCGGTGACAACGACGAGCGTGCGGCCGTCCTTTTTCGCGAAATCGAGGGCGACCCCGACGGCCTCGTCGAACTTCAAAGTCTGATCCAGGGTTTCTTCCAGAATGTTGTCATGGGCGCGCGAATCGATCAGACTGCCCTCGACCATCAGAAAAAAGCCGTTCTTTCGTCCGCCGAGCCGGCGAAGGGCTTCGGCCGTCATCCAGGAAAGGGACGGCTCGGGCGGCTCGGTCGTCATATCCTCATCGGCAAACAGGCCGAGGACTTTGCCGTCCGGGGCCGCGGCCAGCTCTTCTTTGGTTCGGCAGACCGCGTAGCCGGATTCTTCCGCCTCGCTAATCAGGTCGCGCTCGTCGCTGCGCATACTTCCCTCCCGGGCGTTGGGGATGAAAAAGCCGTAGCCGCCGCCCAGGAGCAGGTCGATTTTATTTTCGAGAAGCCCCGCGGCGATCCGGCTTTCAAGCCGTCGAGAAGGCGCGTGGCTTCCGAAAGCGGCAGGGGTGGCGTCGGTGAGGGAGGAGGTGACCACGAGGCCGCCGGCCATCCCGCGGGCCATCGCCGCTGTCAGAATGGACCGGACCTTCTTTCCGTCCGGGGTCATCGCGACAAGTCTGTTGTTGGTTTTGACGCCCCCGGCGAGCGCCGTCCCGGCGGCGGCGGAATCGGTGACCAGGTCGTTGGCGGACGAGGTGCGGACGAGACCGATGACGGGCATTTCGTCCATGCGGAGAAAACCGGTCACCCCGCCCTTTCTGAGTCGGGCGGCCGAACTGGTGGAATTGCCCATCCCGTCACCGATGAGAAAAATGATGTTTCGGGGAGCGTGCCTTGCCTGGGCCGGAGTCAGCCCGAGGTCGGCTTTCGGGGCGCAGGTATACGGGGCGAAAAGCAGGGCCAGCAACAGGGGCGTGAGGAACGGGAATTTCGATCGTCGAATCATGGATCTTATTTGAAGGGGAACAGTAACACGGGGAGGGAATTTTCGTCAAGGACGGTTTTTCCTCTTGACAAACGCCCCCGCTGGGGGTATCTTAACGATGGTGAACAAAATGGTGAACAAAATACGACAGGAACTCACCCCCCGCCAGAAGGACATTCTCAAGGCCATCGAGTCCTTTATCCTGGAACATGGCTACGGGCCGACGATCCGGTGGCTCGGGAACATCTTCCACATCCCCAGCCCCTCGGCTGTCTTCAAGCACGTGGCCAGCCTGGAGCGCAAGGGCTACCTCCGGCGCGAAGGAGGGGAACTGCGGATCG
>CAYSGA010000070.1:0-8737 GCA_964430165.1 uncultured Eubacteriales bacterium | reverse complement strand
TGTTGGTCCAAGCCGAGAACGGATTTCTCGACGCCGAGCGCCCAGGCCAGGATTTGGGTGAAGTAGAGGACGGGGAGTCCGGCAAAATCCAAATTGGCCTCCTTGATCTTGGCCTGACGGCGGTCCATGTTGTAAAAACAGAGCGGGCAGGTCACCGCCGCCGCCGCCGCCCCGTTCATCCGGGCAGATCGGAGGACCCGGTAGGAGGCCTCGGTGGCCGCGGCCGGGAGGGAGACGGACAAATAGGATCCGCAGCATTCCTGCTTGAATGGATAATCGACGGCGGTACAACCGACGGCCTCCAAAAATTCCTCGAAAATCCGCGGATTGTCCGGTTCGTCGAACTCCATTTCCTTATGGGGACGGAGCAGCCGGCATCCGTAGTAGGGAGCGATCGGCAGTCCGTTCAAGTTGCGCTTGAGCCGGGAGCGGATTTTAGCCGAGCCTACGTGATCCCGCAGGTATTCCAACAGGTGAAGGACCTTGACTTCGCCGTTATAGGGGGCGAAATCGGTGGTTCGAGCCTTGGTCAGCGGGTCAATCTTGATGTCGTCCTTGAGGAAGGCGTTGATCCTTCTGTTCTTGATGGGATCCTCCCGGACGGCCCGATTCGCCCGTTTGAGGACGCCGTAACAGAACGAACACGTCGTGACGACCACGTCTCCGCCTTCGTCCCGGACTTGGCGCAAGACGCGAACGGGGGCCGCCAGACCGATGATCCTCTCTTCGGTCAAAGGATACTCAGCCCCGCAGCAGGACCAGCCTTCAGGTTCGACCAGGTCCACGTCCAGGAGCTCCATGGCCCGGCGCGTGGACAGGTCCAGATTGGTGGCTTTTTCCTTCAGCGTACATCCCGGGTAATAGTGGATCTTCATGGCGTTCCCTATTTACTGAATTTCCGGAAGACGGAGACCAAGACTTGCTGGGGGAGCTCTTGGGCCAATTCCGGGGAGACCTGGTTCGGGCCGAACGCGTCCCCGCCTTTGGGGTCCAGGACGTGCCGGACGGCTTCCATGACCCTGGCCATGTCGATCCCTTTGGGGCACCGGGACTGGCAGGTGAAACAGGAAGCGCAGAGAAAGAGCGTTTTCGAGCGGAGAACCTCATCATCCAGGCCCATCTGGACGAGGCGGATCACTTGGTTCGGAAGGAGGTCCATCTCCGAGGCGACCGGGCATCCGGCGGAACATCGCCCGCATTGATAACAGGCGTACACATTCTCGCCGGACAGCTCCTTAATCCTCTCGATGAACTTTCGAGGTTCGGGACCGGCTTTTAATCGAACTTTCATACCTACTCTCCTCGACTGGAGTCGAATCGCCGAATAAATATTTATTATTAGGCCGGTGGAATATGATCCAGTTTTTGAAGAGCGGATTTCGCCACTTCTCGAACTTTGTTCCTTTCTCCCCGCCGGGCGAGGATGGCATTTAGGGGACCGAGGGCCCGGGCGTCTCCGATCTCTCCCAGAAGTCGGGCGGCGCGGAACCGCATGGTCCATTGCGAACTTTTCAAGGCTTCCGTTAAGGCCGGGACCGCCTCTCTTCCGAAATTGAGGAGAGCGATTTCAGCGCTTTCCCGGACGATCCAATGCGGGTCGGCCATGCTTTTCAGCAGAGGAAGGATTGACTTTTTATCCTGGAATCCGCCCAGGAGGCGGACCGATTGACAACGGACTTCTCGAGACTTGTCTTTCAGGCCGCGCAGGGCTGTCTCCTGGACGCCGGGCCGGCCCAGGCCGATCGACCGCAGCGAGCTGAGGGCCTCGGTTCGGATGAAGTCCCGGGGATCCTTACGGGCGATCCGGAGGAGATGCCGGACGGCTTCCAGCCCTCCCCATTTGGCCAGGGCCCGGACGGCTTCCAGCCGGACGTTGTCCGAATGGTCGCTGAGGGATACCTCCAACCGAGGGATGAGAGTCGCGGCACCGATTTCAGCCAGGACTTTAATGGCCGAGCTCCGGCCCCAGGCGGCACAGCCGATTTGAAGGAGCGCCGCGGTGGCCGCCTCCTGGATATCGGGCAATCCCGTAGCCACGATTTCTTTCAACAAGCCGACGGCCCGGTGTTCCTCGAGACCGCCCAAGGCGTTGACGGCCCGCATCTGGAGTTCGGGATGTTCTTTATCGCAGGCGTCGCGGGAAAGGCTCTCGATGTCCGAGGTATTATAGGAGAGGGTCGGCAAAATCAGGCCGCTTACAGGCGGCCCGAACCGGATCAAGGCCGAGACGGCCGCTTGCCGGACGATGAAATAACTGCTGCGAAGGGAGACGATCAAAGCCGGAGCCGCTTTCGGATCGCAAATTCGTCCCAGACATTTGATGAGCAACCGCAAGGCGAACTTGTTCCGTTCCCGGCTCAACGAGTTGAGAAGCGGGACGGTCGCGGCGGAGCCGAACCGGACGATGGCTTCGGCGACTTTTTCCTGGACATTCTCCACGTTGTCGCCGATCTTCAGGATCAGGGGTTCCAGGGCGGCTTTTCCGCCGATCAACCCAAGAGCCTCGGCCGCGCCGGCCCGGGTCCTCGCATCCTCGTCTTCCAGCCGCTCCAGCAACGGGGATATCGAAGCGGCCGATTTGAGTTGTCCCAGCGTCCGGGCCGCATTGGCCCGGATCACGGGAGAGGAATTTTTAAGGGCTTCATGGAGCCAGGGAAGGGCATTCCAACCGAATTCCCGGAAACCGTCCATAGCCAGAGTGACGATCTCCTCATTCTCCAGCGAAAGCATCCGGACGAGGATCCGGGCCAGCTTGACGTCTTTCCGGGCGAGAATTTCCTGGACTTTTTCCTTGAGTCCGGTGGCGGCCTGGGTCCGGACGATCCATTCCGGATCCTCGACGGCTTTAATCAGGTGCTCGATGACCCGGTAGTCGCCCAGCCGGCCGATCGCGGCGACGGCCGCCCAGCGGATATTGCTGAACGGGGATTTGAAGGTTTTCGGTTTGATCAATTCCTCGATGGCTTCCGCCCGGCCGAAGCGGCCGAGGGAAACCACCGCGGAATGTTGGATGGCGGGATTGGGATCGTTGATTTTTTCCAGGAGGATCGAAAACGCCTCCGGAGCCTTTTGGTATCCCAAGTCCATCAGCGCGGCCCGAACCATCGAGGGATCCTCGCTTTCACGGATCATCCCGATGAGGACGTCTAAAGAGGGCGCGGCCTTGCTCACGATTCAGACCCTTTCGATATGTCCCTTGCAATCTCCCTCGATGTTGAAGGACATGACCTGGTAGTCGCAATCGACGTTGGCCAGGGCTTTGACGGCTGCCCGGAAACAGCCGATCCGGGCGCACGTCAGATCGCGGATCGAGAATCCCTCGTCGATCAAGGCCTGGCAGCTCTTGAGATAAACGCAATCGTGGACGATGATTTCCAGATGAAAAGGATTGATCTCGACGAGTTCGAAGCTGGACGCGGCCCGGAACAAACCGCCGGCCAACCCGATCTGGATGTAGCTCTCGACCGCCTCCTTGATTGTCTCCGATTTCTTGATCGGCATTCCATACTCGTCGCCGAGCAGATGGAGATAATACTGGACCGAATGGTCGTAGGCCCTCTCCGTGAATACCCGGGGTCGTGTCCCGTGAAAATCCCGGGCCGTTTCCTCGAGGGCGCTCAACCAGGACAAGGCGACCAGCCAGCCTGCTTCTTCGCGATCGATTTTATCCATCGGTGAATCCTTTTAACTCGTTTTCGCCTGGGTCTTGCCCACGACCGCCGAAGTCAAGCTCAAGCGGGCCAATTCCCCAGCCACGGCCTCCGCCCCGACCGTCCGCCCGAGGGCCGTCGAGAGCTTGACGGCCAATCCGGCCGGGCCGAGCTTCGGGTGCTTGGCCCACAAAAGAACAACCCGGGCGATTTCCTCGGGGAGGAATCCCCCCGACGGCACGGTCGAGGTCGGGGGGACCGAAACCTCTTCGCGCCGGTCGATATTCTCCAGGATCCGCCGGGTGTCCCGGGCGATGGCCAACTCCTCATTGGTCGGGACGACCAGAATCCTGACCGGGCCAGCACCGATGTCCCGGGCGCTGGTTTGGTTTTTTTCCGGAGCGATAACGATCCCGAAGGCTTCCAATCCCTCCGTGACCAAGCGCCGGACGAGTTGGGAATTTTCCCCGACCCCCCCGGTGAAGACGAGGGCGTCCAAACGGCCCAGGGCCAGCATGTAGGCGCCGATATATTTCCGGATCATGTAACAGTAGATGTCGATGGCCAGCTTGTGTCGTTCGCTTCCGCGGGCGGCGTCCTGTTCGATCTCGCGCATGTCGTTGGACGTTTCAGTCAAACCGAGCAGCCCGCTGTTTTTATTCATGATCGAGTCGATGTCCTTGGTTCCCAGCTTTTCCTTTTCCATGATGTAGGGTACCAGAGCCGGGTCGATGCTGCCGCAGCGGGTCCCCATGACCAGACCCTCCAACGGGGTGAAGCCCATGGTCGTATCCACCGATCGGCCTCCGTCTATGGCGGCGAGGCTGGCCCCGTTGCCCAGGTGGCAGGTGATGAGCTTGACCTTTTCGAGGGGCTGATTGAGAATTTCAGCGGCTTTGCCGGCGACGTACTTGTGCGACGTTCCGTGGAAACCGTAGCGGCGGATACCGAGTTTATTGTAAAGGACATAAGGCAAGCCGTAAATAAAGGCTTTGGGCGGGATCGTTTGGTGGAAGGCCGTGTCGAAAACGCCGACCTGGGGGATTCCCGGGAGCTGGGCGTCGCAGGCCTCGATCCCCTTGAGATTGGCCGGATTGTGCAGGGGGGCGAATTGGATGCACTTGCGGATGGCGGCCTTGACTTTATCGGTGATCAGCACCGATTCGGAGAAATCCTCGCCGCCGTGGACGACTCGGTGGCCGATCCCGTCGATTTCGCCCTTGTCCTGAATGACGCCGTGCTGAGGATGGAGCAAGAGCTTGAGGACCATCTCGATGGCCATGGTGTGGCTCTGGACTTCCCGGATTTCGCGGATCTTATTCCGGCCGGCCGGGTGGTAACTGATGATGGCGTCGCTCGAACCGATTTTTTCGACGATGCCTTTGGCCAACAGGCTTTCATCCTCCATTCGAATGAATTGGAATTTGACCGACGAACTTCCGCTGTTCAGGACAAGGACTTTCATCGTCTTCGTTAGCTCCTCACCTCCTGAATAAACGCCCCGCGGCAGTCATAAACGCCGATCCTCAGCCCGGCCCGTCCCGGCAGGGCGTGAGTGGCGCAACCGAAGCAGGGATCGTAGGCCCGGAAGGCCATTTCGACGATATTCAGGAGGCCGTCGTTGACTTGGCCTTTCTTGATGAAATTCATGGCGGCCTTCTTAACGGATAAATTGATGGCCGCATTATTGTTCGTCGTCCCGACGATCAGGTTGGCTTCCCGAACCAGGCCGTCGGCGTCGGTTTTGTAATGGTGGAAGAGCGTCCCCCGGGGCGCCTCGACGACGGCTACGCCTTCGTCGGGGGGCGCGGTCGGCACGGCCCGGAATTCGGGCCCGACGATGTCGGGATCGGAAACCAGCTCCACCCAGCGTTCCGCGGCGTAAAGGAGTTCCACCAACCGGGCCCAGTGGGTGGCCAGGGTTTGATGGACCGGTTTCCCTCCCAGGGTTTTGTAAAGCCGGTCATGTTCCTCATTGGCCAACGGCGTGGCCATTCCGACCGAGACGTTGAGCCGGGAGAGCGGAGTCGCTTTGTAAATGCCGCTGTCGATGCCGTCCTCGAGTCCCTTCCAGCCGACCTTTTTCAAGACCGGAAATTTAAGATACGTCCAGGTTTCAACATGCTCGACGATGTGGTCGAGATAATCGGCCGGTTTGAATTTGGACAGCTCGTTCCCGTCCGGGTCGGTGACCCGGACGTCGCCGTCGTAGAAATTGACATGGTTGTTCTTGTCGACCAGGCCCATGTTGTACGTGTGGTGGGTGAAGGCGTCGCTGAGGATCAGGTCGACATACTGCGGGTTGCCCAGGACGATGCCGTTGAAAAGGCCGATGGTGAATTTCGCGAACTCGACGGCCTTTTTACCCGCGGCGAGAATTTCGTCCCTTTCCTCCTTGGTCATCCCCTTGCTCATCCCGCCCGGCAGCGCCCCGACGGGATGAACCGACTTCCCGGCCATTTTCTTGATGAGCTCGTGGCAGGTTCCGCGCATCTCGATGACTTGGCGGCCGATCTCGACGCCCACTTTGTGGATCACGCCGAGGATGTTGCGCTGGGCTTTGGGCGCGTCGGGGCCCAGGACGAAGTCCGGGGCGGCCAGGGCGTAAAAATGGGTGGAGTGGTCGGTGACGTAAAAGATCGAGTACAGGAGTTCGCGGAGAAGCTTGGCCGTCCTGGGGATATCGATGTGGTAGACGGCGTCGCACGCCTTGGCCGAAGCCAACATGTGGGCTTCCGGACAGACCCCGCAGATGCGGGTGGTGATCCGGGGCATTTCCTCGACCGGGCGCCCGACGCAGAACTTCTCGAAACCGCGGAGCTCGGGAATTTGAAGGACGGCGTCGACGACGTCGCCGTCGTCATTCAAAAAGATCGAGATCTTTCCGTGGCCTTCCAAGCGGGTGATGGGATCAATGGTGATGGTTTTCATCGAAGGCGTCTCCCGGCGATCGAACCGGCGAGGTTGAAGCGGTAGAAGGTTCCCACCGGGTCCAAGATCTGATCGACGATGGTTTTAATCTCGGCCGGGTCGTCGCTGTCGATGATCGAGGCGATCGAACCGGCCAACTTGGCTCCGACATCCTGAATCCCGTCGGCCGGTCCATAACAGCCGCGGCAGCCAAGGTTGACCTGGGGGCAGAGAGCCCCGCAACCGGCATGGATGGCCGGACCGTTGCAGACGAGGCCCTGTTCGAGGAGGCATTTTTTGGGGTCGATCTCCCGGATCGGGACGAGATGCGGGCGGCGGAAAGCCTTGATCTTTTTTTCGTCTTTGGTCCGCGGGCATTCGTCGCAGACCGTTTTGGGATTGACCCCGACGGTCGAGCCCTTGGGCGGGAGATTGCCGGCGAGGATCGTCTCGGCGACCGCCCAGATCTGCTCGGCGACGGGAGGGCAACCGGGCATCTTGTAATCGACGTCGACCACCTGCTCCAGAGTCTGGAGGGATTCATGGATCTCCGGCAGGGTCAACCGGCCCGCGGCCGTTTCCGTGACGAGCTGGGGGCGGATCGCGTTGCCGGGAACGACCGACGGTGAGGTCCGGTAAACATAGTCGAGGATCTCCTCGCGGGTCGTGAGGTTGGCCAGACCGGGGATGCAGCCTTCGCAGGCGCACGAGCCGAAGGCCACGAGGACCTTGGATTTCTGTCTCAGGAGCCGGGCCAGGTGAAGGTTTTCTTCGTTCCGGATGCCGCCGTTGAACAAGGTGACATCGATCTCCCCGTCGGCCATCGCTTCAACGTCGGCGTACTTGGTGTCCATGATACAAGGGCAGAAGACAAGTTCGGCCGCCGCGTCAAAATCAAGGATTTTCTCCCGAATGTCGAGGAAGGCGATTTCGCACCCTCCGCAGCTGGCCGCCCAGTATAAAGCGAATTTTGGTTTTGCCATGGGACTCATCCTTTCCGTGAAATGCCCGGTCCTCCGCCTAAGAGGGGGGACGATCGGGAGGGAAATGGCCCCTTCTGCTCGGCGAACGATAATTGCTTCATTGGTAGTCGTAAAAAGCCGAAAATAAGAAGTCTTAATATAAACGCTTGGACCGGGACTGTCAATCCCCTCCGCCGGATTCCACGGACGAAAGTCCGTGGATCTTCAAGAGCGCGTTGACAATCGCGGAACGGCTTTGCTATAAAGACCGGGACAGCGGCCCGGAGACCGCGGAAAAAACAGCCGTCGCGCCGCCCCCGGAGTTTTAGAATAAAAGGAAGCCCCCTATGAAGATCCATGAATACCAAGCCAAGCAGATTCTGGCCCGCTTCGGCGTCCGCATTCCCCGCGGCGAAACGGCCGACACGCCGGCCCAGGCCCGAGCGGTCGCGGAGGCCATCGGCCCGCGGGTCGTCCTCAAAGCGCAAATCCATGCCGGAGGCCGGGGGAAAGGCGGAGGCGTCAGGCTCGTCGCTTCGCCCGAGGAAGCTGAGCGTTTGGCCCGGAACATGATCGGCATGACGCTCATCACTCCGCAAACCGGCCCGGAGGGGAAGATCGTCAAGCGGCTGCTGGTCGAGGAAGCCCTGGATATCGGCCGGGAGCTTTATCTCGGCCTCGTTATTGATCGCGCCTCCGAAGCCGTCGTGATTATGGCCTCGACCGCGGGGGGGATGGAGATCGAAAAAGTTGCCGCCGAAACACCCAACCTGATTTTCAAGGAATACATCCATCCCGGCGCCGGTTTGCTCGGATTCCAAGCCCGCCGACTGGCCTTCCGCCTCGGCCTGGAGGGGGAAACGCACAAGCAGGCGGTCAAGTTCATCACCGCGTTGGTTCGAGCGTTTGAAAATTCGGACGCCTCGTTGGCTGAAATCAATCCTCTCCTGATCACCGCGACGGGCGATGTCCTGGCCCTCGACGCCAAAATGAATTTCGACGACAACGCCCTGGCCCGTCATCCCGACATCCAGGCCATGCACGATCGGGACGAGGAGTCGGCCCTTGAAGCGGAGGCCGCCGAGTTTAACCTGAACTATATCAAGCTCGACGGAAACGTCGGTTGCATGGTCAACGGCGCCGGCCTGGCCATGGCGACCATGGACATCATCAAGTACGCCGGGGGGATGCCGGCCAACTTCCTCGACGTCGGCG
>CAYSGA010000069.1:0-8782 GCA_964430165.1 uncultured Eubacteriales bacterium | reverse complement strand
ATGTCGCTCGTCTCCACGGCCAAGGTCATGGTTTTCTCGATCGCCCTGATCGCCATCCTGATCGCGATGCTCGGCGTGGTCAACACGATCCTGATGTCGGTCTTCGAGAGGTTCCAGGAGATCGGGATCATCAAGAGCATGGGAGCCATGCCCTGGGACGTGTTCCGGATGATCTGGACCGAGACCGTAATTCTCTGCCTGCTGGGCGGAACGCTCGGCGTCGGGCTCTCGTTCGGCCTGGCCAAGCTGACGGACGTCCTCATCCGCCGGCTTCTTCCCTACACGCCCACGGGAAGCCTGATCATCGTCAACGGAAAATTGGCCTTGATGACCCTGGCCATCGTCCTGGCCGTGGGACTGATCTCCGGCCTTTACCCGGCCTGGCGGGCCGCCCGGGTTCGGCCTCTTGAATCGATCCGGAGCGAAGGAGATTGACCATGGCCTCCCAACCGAAAAACGCAACGGCGCAAAACGTTCCCGCCCTCGAAGCTCATTCCCTCCGCAAGGTCTACCATCGCGGCGCCGAGGACATCGTCGCCGTCGACGACATTTCACTCACCGTGGCCAAGGGCGAGTTCGTTTCTTTTATCGGTCCGTCCGGTTCGGGCAAGACCACCCTCATCAACATTCTCGGCTGTCTCGACAATGCTACGTCGGGGATGCTGGCCTTGTCGGGCGAGACAGTATTTTCGGCGTCAACGTGTTTGTCCGAATCCGATCTGACTCGGATCCGCCGCCGCGTCTTCGGCTATATCTTCCAGAAGTTTTATCTCGTCCCGACATTGACGGTGATGGAAAACGTTCTCTTGCCGTTTGCCTTTTACAAGAAAGCCGATGCCGTGGCCGATCCGAAAGAGATTCTGCGGACTTTGGGCCTGGACAAAAGAGCGGATCACCGGCCGTCCGAGCTTTCCGGCGGGGAAATGCAGCGGGTGGCCATCGCCCGGGCGCTGATCAACAAACCGGAGATTCTATTGGCCGACGAACCGACCGGCAACCTCGATTCCAAGCGGAGCGGGGAGATCGGCCAGATCCTCAAATCCCTGAACGAAAAGGACGGCCTGACGGTTTTGCTCGTCACCCATAATCCGGTGCTGGCGAAGATCGCCCGCCGGACGGTGGCCCTGAAGGACGGGCGGGTGGAGGGGTGAACACTAAGCCCTCCGGCTTCGCATTCATTCCCCTGTTTTTCTTGACAGACGGCTTTATCCGGCGGTATATTCGACTCATCTCAGGGCAGTTTGTCAGCATTTCTCACTGAAAGGAGTCGTCATGAGCCTTTTCGGCAAGATTATGGACAAGCTTAACTTCGACCGGATCTCAAAGACAGAGCCGATCAAGCAGGCCGTCGCCGACGCCGCTAAACCGGCGCCGATCGCCGTCGTCGATGTCGTGGCCCAGATGGAGAAGCTCGCGGCCGCGCGCAAGGATAAGCTCAACTGGAAGGTCTCGATCGTAGATCTGCTGAAGCTGCTGGGTCTCGATAGCAGCTTTGCCGCGCGGAAGGGGCTTGCGGTCGAGCTCGGCTGCCCGACCGAGAAGATGGCCGACTCGGCTCAAATGAACATGTGGCTGCACAAGACCGTGCTGCAAAAACTCGCCGCCAACGGCGGCAACATTCCGAAGGATCTGCTCAACTGACGGACGCCGGCGGCCGCGGGTCGCACCGGCCCCTATGGTGGGTCAGGAGCTTCTCCTTCCGCCCCTAGGTCTCGGGGCGGTGTGCAGGACGGCGTCTCTCCTGCAGGTACGGAGGGAGGAGGATTCGGACGACGGGACCGGCATCATCGTCGTGAAGTGCGGCCGGTGCAAGCGAGGTTTTGAGTACCGGGATATCGATATTCAAAACATGCGAGCGACCGTTAAACCGAGTTGGAAGAATTGATGAGAGTTATTGCGTGGACGCGATCCCACTTTATGAGAATTCGAAGAGGAACAATAATGGAAGATTTTATTCTAGACCTCTTCCAAAGAGAAGTTGAACGTCAAACTAAATTCGCCCTTATCTCTTTTGCGGATCTTGAGAGAGCACTGAAAAAAGCGCGGATCGGCCTGGCTGCTTTGACATCGTCCACCCGTCGGAATACTATCTGATCATTCAGGGGAGGCGCCATGAAACCTGTCCCGGTCACCAAGCGCAAGCGGGAGGAGGACGCGCTGCGGGAAAGCGACATCCGACTAAATAAGCTCGGTTCCTGCGTACCGGGAATGATTTATCAGTTTACGAGAAGGCCTGACGGAACATATTGCGTGCCGTTCACCACAGAAGCTATCAGGGACATTTTCGGGTGTTCGCCACAAGATGTGCGGGAGGATTTTTCTCCGATAGCCGGGGTTATACTCCCCGAGGATTTCGATAGAGTCGTTGACTCCATCGAACGCTCAGCCCAACATCTGGCTGTCTGGGAATGTGAATATCGGGTACAGATCCCCGGCCGGCCGATCAGATGGATTTATGGCATTTCAACACCAGAGAGATTGGGTGATGGCAGCATAACCTGGTATGGCTTCAACACGGACATAACCGAGCGCAAATGGGCGGAGGAGGCGCTGCAGAAAAGCGAAGCCAAATTGAGGGAAGCCCAGGCACTGGGTCGAATGGGAAGCTGGGAATTTGACCTTGACAAACAGACAATCCATTGGTCTGACCAAGTCTACAAATTATATGAGCGTGATCCATCTATAGGACCGCCTAACATTGAAGAGGAAGCGGCCTACTACTCGCACGAACAGGCAGAGAGGCTGCATGAATATGCCCGCATCGCGGCAGAGCAAGGACGGGCATTTGAATACGACCTGGAAGTACGGCTGCCAAGCGGCAGAGTCGCTCACTTTGCCGCTACCCTGCGCCCTATCAAGGATGAAAGCGGGCGTATATTCAAACTCTTTGGCACAGTTCAAGACATCACCGAACGCAAGCAAGCGGAAGAAACGTTAAAAGAGAGCGAAGAAAAATACAGGGGTTTAACAGAAAACATCAACTTAGGAATTTACAGGAATACCGTTGGGCCTAAAGGCAAATTCATTGAAGCGAACCCCGCCATTATTAGAATGTTTGGGTATAGAAGCAAAAAAGAATTCCTGACTAAAAACGTTTCAGACCTGTATCAAAAATCAGAAAACAGGCTTCGTTTTAATAGTAAAATGCTCAAAGAAGGATTTGTCAGAGGCGAGGAATTGCCGCTGAAAAAGAAAGACGGAACTCCTTTTTTCGGTTCGGTGTCAACGGTGGCCGTTAAGGACGCGCAGGGTCATGTGCTATATTTTGATGGAATCATCGAGGACATCACCGAGCGCAAGCGGGCGGAGGACGCACTGCACGAAAGCATGGAGCGTTTCCAATTGGCGAATCGCGCCACGTTCAACGCCATCTGGGATTGGAACCTTCAGACCGATGCCCTCTGGTGGAACGAGAACTTCCAAACGATCTTCGGCTACCGGGCCGAGGAGATCGATCCGGGCATCGAGTCGTGGACGAACCGGATCCACCCCGACGACTGCGACCGCGTCAAGACTAGCATCCACGCGGCCATCGCTTCGGGGCAGGAGCGTTGGTTCGACCAATTTCGCTTCCTCCGCAAGGATGGAATGTATGCGGAAGTTGAAGACCGCAGCTACATCGCCCGGGATGCGAGCGGCCAACCGGCGCGAATGATCGGCGCCATGCGCGACATCACCGAACGCATCCGGTCGGAGAAGGCCCTTCAGGCCTCCGAATCCCGATACCGACAGCTCGTGGAAAACGCCAATGAAGCCATCATCGTCGTCCAGGACGGCCTCCTTAAATTCGTCAATCGAACGGCCATTGAGATGACCGGATATTCGGAGGCGGAACTCATATCGCGGCCTTTTCTCGAGTTCATTCACCCGGATGACCGGAAGATGGTCATGGATCATCATCGGAGGCGGCTCGCCGGAGAAACGGCTCAACCCCGCTATGATTCCCGCTTGTTGATCCGCGACGGCGGCGTCAGATGGTTCGAGATCGGGGCCGTCCCGCTCGACTGGGAAGGGCGCCCGGCCTACCTTGGTTTCCTTACCGACGTCACAGACCGCCGTAAAGCGGAGGAATCCATCCAGGCGTCCTTGCGGGAAAAAGAGGTCATGCTCCGGGAAATCCACCACCGGGTCAAAAACAACATGCAGGTCATTTCCAGCCTTTTCAATCTCCAAGCAGGAAAAACCCGCAACACGGAGTGCCGCAAGATCCTCAAGGAGGGACAGACCCGCCTCCGGGCCATGAGCCTTGTGCACGAGAAACTCTATCAGTCGCACGACCTGTCGAAAATCGACCTGGCCGTCTATGTTCGAAGCCTGGCCGACCACCTTTTCAATGTTTATCTGACCGATCCCAATCAAGTCCGGTTGGAGATGAATTTCGAGGAAGTCCCCTTGGACATCAATTCGGCCGTCCCGTGCGGGCTTATTCTCAATGAATTAATTTCCAACTCCCTCAAGCATGCGTTTCCGGAGAGCCGAAAAGGAATGATCCGGATCGGGGTGAGGCCCGGTCCCGACGACACAATCATTATTCGGGTGGCGGATAACGGAATCGGATTTCCAAAGAACTTGGATTTTCGCCAATCCGAAAGCCTCGGTCTTCAGATCGCGAACCTGCTCGTCGCACAGCTCGAAGGGACGATCGAGCTCAATCGGGAGAACGGGACGATCTTTACCGTGACGTTCCGCAAGCTGAAATATGCGCCCCGGATCTGATGGCCGCAAAACGGGTATCTACCTCCGCGGACGGTATTACCGGATACCTGGAGCCCGCGCTGGCATGGGATCGGCCCCCGGAAGTGACGCCTTGAGGGCGATTATTGGCCTCGTTGTATAGACGTGATTTTGAGTATAGAATTATAACAACGGCCAGAAAAAAAGTATCCGGGAGTATTGGGTGAAGTAATCAGGCGGGGAAGGCCGGGCCATCGTCGGCCTTCCCGATTGAAGGGACGCCATTACGGCGAAATCAAGCCTCATAATAAAGGACGATGGAGGGCGGGGATAATTCTCATGAGCCGGATCAAGTATCTGGAAGCCATCGGGAAGACGCCAAAGCGGGAATGTCCGCCTGTTGGGCCAATGCCATCAAAGGTGGACCTGGCCAAGCTATTGATCGCCAAATGGGCGAATGTGAATGCCAAGGGCAATTATGGCTGGACGCCGCTGCATTGGGCCGCTTTTGGGGACCATAAGGACGTGGTCGAGCTGCTGATCGCCAAGGGGGCGGTCGTAGACGCCAAGGGCAATGATGGCGAGACACCGCTGCACTGGGCCGCTTTTGAGGACCATAAGGACGTGGTCGAGTTGCTGATCGCCAAAGGGGCGATCGTAAATGCCAAGGGCAATGATGGCTGGACGCCACTACACTGCGCCGCTGGCCATAAGGACGTGGCCAAGCTATTGATCGCCAGAGGGGCGGATGTGAATGCCAAGGCCAAAGATGACTGGACGCCACTGCATTGGGCCGCTTTTGGGGACCATAAGGACGTGGTCAAGCTGCTGATCGCCAAAGGGGCGGTCGTAAACGCCAAGGGCAAAGATGGCTGGACGTCGCTGTGCTGGGCCGCTCTTATGGGCAATAAGGACGTGGTCGAGTTTCTCAAGAAGCATGGGGCGAAGTAATGAGGCTGGGGCCGCATCAAGAAAGGCCAGGAGACGATGCTCTCGGCTCGGATAGCCCAGGCCGACGAGGAACAAGAAATATCCTGGTTTGATTAAAGATCGGGACGCCTCGCAAGATTCGTTACTAAATTCTCTATCCCCTCCTACCTCCCCTAGGACTAGGGGAGGTGGGCAGGACGGCGTCCCTCATCTGCCCGGAACGCTCACGATTTCTTCTAGAATTCTTATCCCCCCTGCCCCCCTTACCTAATAAGGGGGGATTTGTCAGCGTTCCGGGAGCGGAACGGAGGGAGGGGGATTCGAACCCCCGACCCGGGGACACCGGGTAGCGGTTTTCAAGACCGCCGCCTTCAACCACTCGGCCATCCCTCCGCGCAACATCCATCATATCTAATCCGGGAATGGAGACAAGAGGCGCGCCGCGCCCATCGGAAGGTTTGGTTTCGCCTCGGCCCGGACGCGGATTTCCCCCGCCCCCTCCCGGGGGGCTTCTATGATCGGGAAATCCGGTTGAGGCCATTCATATACGGGCGCAAGGCTTGGGGAACATCGATCGCGCCCCCTTCCTGCTGGAAGTTCTCGAAAATCGCGGCCACCGTCCGGCCGACGGCCAGGCCGGAACCGTTCAGGGTGTGAACGAACTCGAGTTTGGCCTTGGGATCCCGGCGGAACCGGATGTTGGACCGGCGGGCCTGGAAATCGCCGCAGTTGGAACAGGAGGAAATCTCCAGGAAGCCGCGGCGCGACGGCATCCAGACCTCGAGGTCGTAGGTCTTGCGGCTAGCGAAACCCATGTCGCCGGTGCATAGGGTTACGACCCGATACGGCAAGCCGAGCCGTTTGAGGACCTCCTCGGCGCCGGCGGTCATGTATTCGAGCTCGTCCATGGAATTTTCCGGAAGGGAGAAGGTCATCATCTCGACTTTGTTGAACTGGTGCTGGCGGATGAGGCCGCGGATGTCCTTGCCGTAGGAACCCGCCTCGGACCGGAAACACGGGGTATAGGCGGCAAAGCGGCGGGGCAGGTGTGCGCCGTCCAGAATTTCGTCACGGTAGATGTTCGTCAGCGGAACTTCCGCCGTCGGAACGAGATACCACGGATAGTTTTCCAGCTTGAACAGGTCCTGGGCGAACTTCGGGAGATTTCCGGTGCCGGTCAGGCTCGTCTCGTTGGCGATGAACGGCGGGATGACCTCGGTGAAACCCCTCTCCCGGGTGTGGATGTCGAGCATGAAATTGATCAAGGCCCGCTCCATCCGGGCGGCCTCGGCCAGGTAAACCGTGAAACGCGAACCCGTGATCTTCGCCGCCCGGTCAAAATCGAGAATCCCGAGGTTGGTCCCGAGGTCCCAGTGGGCCTGCGGTTCGAAATCAAAATCCCGGGGCTCGCCGACCCGCCGCGCCTCGACGTTTCCGGCGGTGTCGGACCCCGCCGGTACGGAGTCGTCGGGAATGTTCGGGATGTTGAGGAGGGTCACCTGGATCTGTTCGTCGTAGGGCTTCTGCTCTTCTTCCAGGACCTTGATCCTGTCGCCGACAAGTTTCGTCTCGGCAATCAGGGCGGAGGCATCCGCCCCCGCCCGTTTGAGGCGCGCGACCTCCTCGGAGGCCTTGTTCCTTCGGGCCCGCAGCTCCTCGACCATGTGCAGGGCGGCTTTCTTGGCCTCGGACAGGCGGAGAAATTCCGTAAGATCGACCTTGAGGCCGCGGGAGGCGCACTTCTGAACGATCAGGTCGACGTTTTCAAGGACGAATTTGGGGTCCAGCATGCCGGAATTATAAGACAAAAACGGGGACGGGTCGATAGCCCCGTCCTCGGAGGGAATTCAGCGGCACTCCATGGGAGTTCGGGAAGTTGAGCTATCTGTCCCGGAATTGACCCTCGCCCGTTATTCTCCTATCATAGGAAAACCATCCGGACCATGATCGAATTATCCCGGGAGCGATTCCAAAAACTGGTCGCCGAGGCGATCGACGGCCTTCCCAAGAATTTCCGCCAACGGATCGAAAACGTGGCCGTCCTGGTCGAGGATTTCCCCTCCCCCGAGATCGTCGCCGACATGGGCCTCCGTTCCCCCTGGGACTTGTTCGGCCTCTACCACGGCATTCCCCTGGACAAAAGGGGTTCCTATTACGGCAACTACCCGCCGGACGTCATTCTCATCTTTCAAAAGCCGCTGGAACGTTATGCCGGCACCGAAGACGAAATCCGCGAAGAAGTCCGGGCCACGGTCATCCATGAGGTCGGTCATTATTTCGGGTTCAACGAAGCCGAATTGAGACAGGTCGAGCGCCAGATCCGCCGGCCCGCTGAGGACAACACCGATGAGCAAGAATTATCAAGGAATCTTCCCCGCCCTCACCACCCCATTCGAAGGCGAAGACCTCGCCGTCCACCGCTTTCGTGAGAACATCGGGAAATTCAACGCCCTCGACCTGGCCGGGTACGTCGTTTTAGGCTCGACCGGTGAGTGCGTCCTGCTCTCGAACGATGAATCGGAGCGACTGATCCGGGCCGCTCGGGAAACGGCCGCGCCCGGGAAACTCGTGATCGCCGGCACGGGCCAGGAATCCACGAAGCTCACGATTTCGTTCACCAACCGGATGGCCGCGGTCGGGGCCGACGCGGCCCTGGTCCGGCCGCCGAGCTACTACAAGGCGAAAATGAGCCGGGACGTTCTTCGCTCTCATTACCTCAACGTGGCGGACGGGGCCAAAATCCCGGTGATTGTCTACAACATTCCCCAGAACACGGGCGTGACGATCGAGCCGGAGCTGCTGATCGAGCTTTCGGCCCATCCGAACATCGTCGGCCTCAAGGAAAGCTCGGGGATCATTTCCTACGTCGAAAAAATCATCCCCCACGTCCCCGGGAATTTTTCCTGCCTGGTCGGCTCGGGATATGTCATCCTTCCGGCGCTGGTCATGGGCGCCTCCGGGGCGATCCTGGCCGTGGCCAACGCCGCGCCGGCCGTCTGCCTGGATATTTTCCGTCTCTTCGGGGAAGGCCGGATCGACGAGGCGATCCAGGAACGCGTCAGGGCCTGCATCGACGCTGTGGACGTGAACATTCTGGGGGCTGCAGACGCCGAGAAGGCTGGCATCATCTACAGCTACCTGCAAGTACTCAGCATTGACAAGGTCGCGGTCAACTTCA
>CAYSGA010000068.1:0-8807 GCA_964430165.1 uncultured Eubacteriales bacterium | reverse complement strand
TGCTGGAATTAGGGTCTTCTCGGAAGGGGCGACCTGACTGTCAGTCATTTGACAGGCGGCGAGTGCTCTCATCTAATTGACTGAAAACGCATGACTTGCGGGCGACTCGGCGCCCTCCTTTTCTTCCGTGTGCCACAGGCGTGCCAAACTCTCCGGCTCGAGACGTCGCACGGCCTCCCGTTTCGCGTCCTCTCCGGTGTGCGTGTAGCGTTGCGTGACGGTGACAGACGAGTGGCCGAGAAGGGCCTGGACGGTGATGATGTCGACGCCCCGCCGGATGAGCCGCGTTGCGAACGTGTGGCGCAAATCGTGGAGCCTTAGGCCTTCAAGCCCGGCCCCTCGGCAAGCCTTCTCGAAAGAGCGGCGGACGCCGTTGAGGCGCTCGCCCTCGTCCCCAGGGAAAACGAACTCTCCGGCCTTTTTGGGGTTGAAGCCCGAGAGAACCTCGTGGAGCGGTTCGTTCACCGGGACCATGCGGTTTTTCCCAGCCTTGGTCTTCGTGAACAGGACCGTCCCGCGTTCGAGGTCGATGTCCCGCCAGCGGAGCGAGAGGACCTCCATCCGCCGGCCCCCCGTATTAAGGAGCGTGACAAGGACCGGCCGGAGGTCGTCCGACGCGGCGGCGAGAAGCCGGGCCTCTTCCTCGTCCGTCAAGATCCGTTCTTTGAGGTTGTCCTTCTCGGAAAACATCTTGACCTTGCGGAGAGGATTCTCCGAGGCGAAATTCCAATCAATAGCCAGGTTGAACATGACCTTCAGGAGCGCCATTTCGCGGTTGGTCGACGACTTGCGGACCGTGCGGAGCCGCGCCGTCCGGTACTGCTCGACGACGAGCGACGTGATGTCCTCGAGCCTCATGTCCCCGAAATGGGGGACGAGGTTGGCCCGGAGCGAGATTTCGTCGCACCGCCAGCTCTTCTTGTTGGCCTTCGCATAGTCCTCGAGGTAGATTTCGACGAGACGGGCAAACCTCATCGGCTCGGTTTTTCGCGTTGGATTGAGGCGTCCGTTGAAGGACTCGGCAACTTTGGCTTGAAGGGCCACGACGGCCTCGCCGCGCGTCCGGGCGTCCCTGACGACCTCCCGGACTCTTTTCCCCCGGTCCTGGTAGTCGATTGACCAGCGGTCCATCCCTTCTCTCGTCTTCCGTAAAAAGATTGACCCGAAACCGTAATTCCACCGGCGCCGTGTTTTTTCTTTCACGGCGTCCCTCCCTTCTTTCAGGTGGATTCTATCATAGCTGTCAAGGGGGAGGATAACTTTCTGTAATAGGGCTTCGGGGTCGATGAACCTGGCCCGGCGCCGCTCGAGGAATTCGTCGATCTGCTTTCTGTCGAACCTGACCCGGCCGTTGACCATAACGGAAGGGAGTTTGCCGGAGGACTTCCACTCGTAAATCGTCTTCGGGTGAACATGGAGAAGCCCGCTGACTTCCTTGACGTCGAGCAGGGCTTCCCGCACTTTTTCTCCTCTCAGTATCTGCCGATGAGGCCCGGGCCGCCACTCCCGCGCCTGAATCTTCCGTCCGAGTCGAACGCGCTTTCACCGTGGCGAATGAGCCTCCCGTCCGCGTCGAAGGCATTGGTGCCGATGGAATCCGGTGAACCGCCAAACGCACCAAGCGAGCGGACGCGGAATCCACCGCCGGCTACGGCCGCGTGCGCTGTGACCAGGGCCCCGGCCGCGCTGTTCGCAAGGTCGTCGTGTCCGCCCGGGTAGTGCGTGATGAGGTCCTTACCCCCGGACCGCGCGCGGCGCTCGAGGCCCGTGAGCTGACCGGCCAGCCGCTTGATGTCAAGGAGCTCGACCATGCCGTTTGAAATGAGCGGCAACGCCTCCAAATAGAGTTCCGAGGCGCTCTTTTCCGACGGCCTGACCACGATGTTATGGCCCCGGAAAGCCTCGACGACCCACTCGCCCGCGTACCTGTCCGCCGTGACCTCCTGGCAACCGAACGACTTGAGCACGTCGGAGAACTCCGCCACGACCGCCGTGGGCTGGAAGGGCGGGCGCCGCTCCCGCAAAACGTCCAGAACGGCCTTCCCGGACGGCTCTGAGTGGGCGATCCCGAGCGTGAACGAGTCCTGACGCCCTCCGCTTGGGTCCGCAAAAGCATGATACGAGACCCCCGCCACGCGGGGGAGTTCGAACCGCCCCGGGATCGTCACGGCCTCAATGAGCTCCTGGCTGAGGAAAGCCTCGATGTCCGCCCGCCATTCGGCCTCCCACTCGGCCGCGGCTGCCTGAGGGTCGTCCTTGATCGCACGGTCGATGAGCTTCTTGTCGATCGTCGGGTTCATCACCCGCGTCGGCGCCTTCCAGATCAACGGTCCCCCGGCCTGGCCGTAGTAGTTCTTCCACATGTCGAAGAGAACCCCGGCCCGGCTGTAGGGCGTCGAGATCCCGATGAGAAGACTGTCCGGGATGGTCGCCAGCGCCGGCCTCACGGCCGCCAGGATCTCCTTGTCCGGGTTCGCCGATTCCTCGGACCGCCAGAAAGCAATCTCTTCCAGGATGGCGCACAGCACCGTGAACCCCCGCAACGACCTGAAGCTCGCCGTCTTCACCGCGATGTTCACGCCGTTTCGGAGTTCCAACGTCTCGACGGTTTCCTTTTCGACAAGCGACTTGAGGCACTTGACCTGATGGAAGATCCCGCTGACGTAGGCCTTGATGATTCCGGCCTGGGCCTTGTCGTTTGCCACGACGAAGATCCAGCCGCGCTCGCCCGGGCTCAGGTACGGCTTCCAGTCCTTGAACGCGGCCAGGTAGGACGCGATGATCGCGCTTATGTAGCTCTTCCCGCTCCGGCGGCCACAGATTACGAACGACTCCCGGACCTTCTCGCGCGGAGGGATCTTTAGCCCAGTCGCGTCCTTGAACGTCCGCTTGTCCTTCGGGTCCTCGATGCCGAGCCCGAACAGCCCCCGAAGATAAACCGTCCACACCCGCCACGTCGCCAGATCCTTGAACAGCGGCGCAAAGAGGTCCTTCCGAGCCAAGGCATCGATGATGTTCATGTCAGCTCCAACTCGCCCCAGTCGCCCGCGATTTCCCCCGCCGAGCCCACTCCCGGAGTTCATCCGGCGAGAATGTCACGACGCTCTTGAAATCGCACTTGGGACAAGAAACCGTGACGTAGAGCCAGCCTTCCTCGTGTCTCTCCGAGGTCTCAAGCGGCACGATGCAGCGGCCACAACGGCGATTCGTCAAGTAGGGGCGGCTGTCCTTCATGTCTCACCTTCCCCCGTTTCCTCGCCCAGCGACGGCTGGGACGTGCTTCCTGGGTAAGAATGGCCTATCCCGGCCCCGGCAGCCTCGCCATTTGCCCCAGGACGAGCGATCTCCTCAGCGTTTTCCTCGATGTCCACAGATACGGCCTCGCCGCCTGCCGTTCGCCCCGCCCTGGCCCGCAGAACCGCACTCTCCTCAGTATCCCTGGCCCTCTCAGCGGCCTGTTCTGCGTTGTCCCGGTCGATCTCCGCCGCGATCTCCAAGGGCGTGAGGATCCTGTCCCCCGCCTTCTTCGTGATGCCCAGCTCCCTGAGGTTGAGCCGGATCGTGTTCACATAGGCCAGGTAGTTCTGACCGAGGACGGGGTCGAGCTTCTTCCCCCGAAAGGCGCCGTTGGCCCTGACATAGGCCTCGAGGCATAGCGTCACCTGGTAGAGGCTCACCGTCTTATCGATCAAGATCACCTGGGCGGCCGTCAGCGCCGCCTCCGTCCCCCCGATGTCCCTGATGAGATGGTCTCTGATGGCCTGCACTTGACGCCTGACGCTGAGAGGGATATCCTTCGAGACGGAGCTGTATCCAGCATGACGGAGCCCGATAGAATGACCCGGAAGGAAGCGCCCGGTCTCCTTATCCCGCTCTTTTCTCAGTTTAGGCATATTTCTTGTCCCGTTTCAGCTGCCGAAGGCGGGAGAGGCAGACAAAATCAAGGGTGAAAAGTGGAAAGGCAAGACCCATTCCGAGCAGAAGGGTCTTCGCGGATTGCCCGACGGCCTCAGATGTAGCCCTATTCGCCCATCCACGGGTAAAAACAGGGGCGGAAAGGCCTTTTTCATCCCATTGGAGGCTCAATAACGACGGGATGGATTTGCATAATCGACCGAATCCCCTCAAATAGTTTAGTATCATCACCTTACGCCTTTCCATTAGTTTACATACCACACATTATGCGACCCATTTATTTCCCCTCCCAGAGGCCCAGAGTCCAGCATCGAGGGGGCTAAGGGGCGGATTCGTCTGGCTCCTTTTTGACCTAGTCCGGGGGTCCGGGACCAGGTCGATTTTTCCGATGGCAATAATGACCGCGTTTTGGACGACCTAGAACATCGGTCATGGACTAGGTCGTCTTGGGGGGAATCGTTGACTTGGAGCACCTCGTCCCACCTAGTCCCGAATATCTGGACTAAGTGGAGTTGAGCTAGAGCAAGTCCTTCTTCCTTAGGAAGGACTAGCTCGTAGACTCGGTCAGCTCGATGGTTCATAGAACTTAGTTCCCCTTATTCCGTCGCGCGCTCGCCAGCGGCCTTCTCTTGCGCCGCGATTCAGGGCGGCGACGACCTTGTTTCTCCGGCCGCACCCGTCGATATTTTCTTTAGCCCACTTATGGATTTCGGATTGGTTCTTGCCGCTGCCTTCACCGGCGATGTATTCGGCAAGGGCATCGACGATCAGGGCGGCGGGGTCATCGGCAAGGGTGAACTCTCCCGTCTCATAATCGGCCGTGATGTAGAATTTGGCCGGTTCATAGCGCGTTTTTTTCCCGGTCCCGAGGTGGTAGAGGGCGTCCGGGTCGTATTCGGCCGCGTCAATCTCCTCCTTGATCTCCTTGAGCGATCCTCGGCGCACTCGATGGAAAGCGAGAGTTTGATCAGCCAGGTCTTCCCAAGCCGTGGAGCCTTTCGAGGCTCGCTCGTTGGCCCGGGGCGTGTGATGGAGGAGTGCGATGGTATTGTCTCGCTCCCGGAGTTCCTTAAGCCGATTCATGATTATTGCGGCGTCCATGCTGCTGTTTTCTTCGCCATCGTGAAAGGACCGGCAGGTATCGAAGAAGACGAGGCCCCCCGTCGGAAGCTTCTTGTAGATTTCCCATTCAGGCGCGTCGAGCTTGGGCGGCTGCGTCGCGAAAGAGAGATGCCAGAAACGGGCGTCGCGGATATCCATCTTGCGGACCCGTTGGATGAGCAGGGGCCAGGGATTCTCGCGGTCGATGTAAAAGACGGGTTTCTGTTTCGTTGTGAGTCCCAGGAAGTCCGCGCCCATGGACACGGACCTTGCGATAGCCAGGGCAAGCCACGTCTTCCCCACGCCTCCCGGGCCATATAGCAGGGTCAGCGCTCGTTCGGGGATGAGTTTCTCAACGGTCCAATCGACATGGACGTCCAGGGTCTGCATTTCGGTCCCGGTCATCAGTCCCGTGGTCGGGTCGAACGCTTTGCCGTCGAGGCCGTCGATCTCGGCAAAGGCCGTCTTGATCTCCTGGAGCCGGACCGGATCGACCTCCCCGGTCTTGACGAGTGCCTGGCCTTCGTCCTGGGCGAGCTTCAGGATCCGCTCGCTCATTCGCCTCCGCTTTAGTTCCCGGACGCGCCATGCGAAATTCACCGGGGTCGGTCGGTAGTTCCCATCGACGAGGCCGGCGATGAATCCCGGCGACAGTCCGGTTTTCGTTGCGAGAATTCCCGGGTCGATGGACGGCGGCCGCAGCTCCTCCCAAAGGGCGACGACGCCGGCGAACGCCTTCCGCCCGTCGTCTGAAGCGAAGAGGCGCTCGTCGAACGCATCGGAAGATTCGAGGAGTTCGGGTTTCAGAATCAGTTGGCCGAGTATCTCATATTCGAGATCGTTAAGTTGATATCCCATAGTAGCCCCTCTGTATAAAAGACAGGCCGAGGGCGTAGCGCAAAGGGGCTACCAGCACACCCGTTTCCTCGACCCGCCTTTTGATCTATATTTTAGGTCCTTTTGAAAAGAGTGGCACCGGGACGGCCTTGCCGAAGGGTCGCCCCGGGCCTGGAACGGACTGTGCGTTCGTTTCTAGTACGCGCGCAAGTCCTAAGTGGGCCAGCCCGATTAGGGTTGACTCTCCGCGTTGCCCGGCGGGAAGGAGGCGCTCGCCGGATCGAACTGGATGATAACCCGCCCCGGTGAAATCAAAACTCTTAAACGAAAGCCCGAGGCGGGATTTGTTCATGTCACTGCACCGGTTCGTACTTGGCGTGTCCCTTGAGGACGGTGACGCCGCAGACGCCCGAACCCGTGCCGCTGCCGGCCACAGCTAATGAAATTTTGACGTATCTTTTTCCGCCCACATAGCAGGAGACGGCCACCGTGCCGGAGGTGTCGTAGGTGCCCGGCGAGGTGTGATACTCGTGTTGCACGTCGCCGATCAACCCAACGTCCGGGGTGTCTCCGGCCGCGCTGGTCACGCCATCGGTGACCTCGATCGTATACGTGTTGACCTCGGTGCCGAGGGCCGCCGCCGTGAAGACGAGCGTGCAACCCTCAAACCCGTTGAGGTCGATCGCGGAGGAGACAAACGGCGTGCCCGACTTAGCTTTGGCCGCGAGTGCGAGCGCTATCTCGCCAACGAAATTACTTTGATCGCGCATGGCTACACCGACATCTGAAGGAACGTCAAGGCGGCCCCATCCAGAGGCCCCCAGGTTGCGCGCATTGAGCCGTTGAACACGACAATTCCGTAAGCGGCGCGAATCTCGTTGAGACGATCGATCCGCAGAGAGGGGAATCGGTCCACGATGGCGAAGCCCTTGTTGAGCGACCCAAAACAGATTGGGAAAAGTGCCGAGGTTGCGGCGGGCATGTGATCGTTGATCACGATCGGGTATCCGCATAAAAGTTCGCTCGGCCCGGAGTTCAGCGGGGACATAAGGAAAACGCCCGTCACCGCATCCTGGATCTGACGGATCACAGAAAGCGTGCCCCGGTTCATCATCCACTTAGCGCCGGCGAGATACCGCGCGGGGATGTTCAGCGAAAGGTCAACGAGATTGTTTGCCGTGATGTCGGTTGTGGATCCGGATTTCATCAAGGGGTACGTGTTCCCGCTGCCGTCGCCCACGTTCTGAATCAAGCCCTCGGTGCCGTTGACCATTTCGCCGGCCTCGAAGAAGCCAAATTGCTCACCCATCTCCTGGGTGACCTCTTTTTCAACGGGGAAAATAGAATCTTCCAGATTCTGCCGGGAGATTTCGAGCCAGTACACGTACTCTTTGGGCGTAAAGATCAGCTTACCGTAAGCCATGCCCGTCGTCTCCACAATGGCCGAAACGTCGGTTGCCCTGTAAACCACTGAGCCCGAGGCGATCTTTTTCAAGATCTCCAACGAATTCTTGTCGGTCTGATAGGCGCGCGCGAGGCCCCTCATGGGGTTCACCTCGGCCAGCTCGTGATAAATTTCCGAGGAGAGCTCGGCCGGCGCAAGATATCCGGCGGACGGATCGCTGCCGATCTGAAGTGCCCGTACTTCCGGAGCTTGTCCGCCTCGCCGCATCCAGTCAACGAACGCCCGCGTTTCGGGATCCGAGAACCCGGCCGTGGTTGTCCGAAGGTCCGGACGCTTCATGTCCGCAAGGACGCTGACAATCTCGGCCATCCGCTTTTCGACTTTCGCGACCCGGCCATCAGTATAATCCCTGCCATATTTCTTGTAGGCCTCTCCGAGCGACGTAAACTCGGCCTGCAATTCTTTCCGGTCATCTTCCATACTCAAAATACACCTCACTGAAAAAAGATTTCGGTGAGTGTTTTCGAGGCGCGCCCGGCGGGCGAGTCTCGTTACGGCTCTTCCGGCTAGGCTTTAGAGTCGCTTGCGAGTGGAGGCACTAGCGGCCGGCTCGCACAAGCTCGCGTTTTACCGTGTCGTCTCGAAGTGGACGCTACCGGCTTCGAGATATATTCAAGGCCGAGTGCCCCGGCGGGGCGGCTTCGGCGTGTGATCAAATTGAGAATCGGATTTTCCTTATGTAATTTTTCCATGATCACTTCGGGAGCTTAATTCCGTGTTTTTTCAGGAGGAAGAGCATTTCCTCGAGACCCGTCCAGGCCGGTAGCTCTTGAGCCAGGAGTTCTATCTCCGACGGTGTCGCCTTGCGCTGAATCTGGTCGAAGAGCCGCCTCATCTGGGCGTTGAATTTCTTCTCGGCCGCCTCTCGCTTTTTCTCCGCGGGGTCTTCGTCGTCAATCCAGAGTCTTCCCCAAGTCGCCTTTCCCTCCTCGAGAAAGTCGGGAAACTCGCGCTCGATTTTCTCGCAGCCGATCTTGATCAACTGTTCTGTCCCTCGTTTCGGCACGTTGCCGGCGTACCATCGGTAAATCTGCATCGCGGAAACTAGGAGAATCGGCGCCAGCTTTGTCGGAGACAAGTTCTTCACGAGGGAGAGCTCATACAAATACCGGACCTGATGCGTCATTTTCTGAGAGTCGACCTTAATCGTTGCTGGCATAGCTTGCGCTCCTAATTAACATTTGACAATTCCATCATATACCATTTTCTAAGAAAGTCAATAGTGAATAAAATAAAATATTGAGGCGCGTCGCCACGGCGGGCGGCGCGCTGGCCGTGTGACGTACACGTGCCAAACTAGGTTGAAAACGCCGGAAGATTACGGTTTCGGACGGAAGACGATGAGAGGGTCAGGCTCATCGCAACTCATAGTAAAACATGGGCTTCCAGGGAGAAATGCTACTTTGATAGGGGAGGGGCCGGAGTCGTTCGGGGTGACTGTCAGTCATTTGACAGCAAATCGCTTTTAATGCTATAAAAAGCCCTTAAG
>CAYSGA010000067.1:0-8817 GCA_964430165.1 uncultured Eubacteriales bacterium | reverse complement strand
GAACCCCCATTGCGACGTCTTCATCGACCGTTTCCCGGGACGGTTTGAATGGCCCGAACTCGGCCGCGAGATCGAATCGCACCCGTTTTTCCCTCACCGGACGAACGTCGAGTTCATCCGGGTCCGGGGACGGGACGAAATCGAAGTCCTTTTCTGGGAACGCGGGGTCGGGGAAACCTTGTCCTCCGGAAGCGGAGCGGCCGCGGCCGCGGTCGCGGCGATGGTTAAGGGCCTGGTCAACCGCACGATCACGGTGAAGACGGAGATGGGCTCGCTGCTGGTCGAATGGCCGTCCGAAACGGCCCCGGTCGTCCAGACCGGGCCGGCGGAATTCGCCTTCATCGGGTCGTTTCTTTTCAAATAGGCCGGCGCGTTTTTCGGACGAGCGCGGCCTCCAGAACCTCCCGGATGTCCTCGACGAAGATGAATTCCATTTCCCTTTTCACGACCTTGGGAATGTCGATCAGGTCCTTCCTGTTGGGCGCCGGTAGGATCATCCGCTTCACCCCGGCCCGTTGAGCGGCCAGGACCTTCTCCTTGACCCCCCCGACGGGGAGGACGTTGCCCTGGAGGGTGATCTCCCCCGTCATCGCCGTGTCCCAGCGGACGCTCCGGTTCGTGCACAGCGAAATCAGGGCCGTGGCGATCGTGATGCCGGCCGACGGGCCGTCCTTGGGGATCGCCCCCTCGGGGATATGGACGTGGAAATCGTTCGTTCCGAACGTACGGTCATCGATCTTCAGTTCCCGGGTGTGGACGCGGGCGTAGCTGAGGGCCGCCTGGGCCGACTCCTTCATGACGTCGCCCAGCAGCCCGGTGAGCAGCAGGCCGCCCTTGCCCTTCATTTTCATCGCTTCGACGAACAGGACTTCCCCGCCTGTTTCCGTCCAGGCGACCCCCGTGGCCACACCCACCCGGTCGCTTTTACGGAGTTCGTCCTTGAAGATTTTCGGCGGACCCAGGTAGGATTCGACGTTCTGGGACGTGATTTTGCTCAGCGTCTTTTTATCCTCGGCCACCTTCCGGGCGACCTTGCGGCAAACCGAGGCGATTTCCCGCTCCAGGTTCCGCACGCCCGCTTCCCGGGTGTACCGGGAGATCATCGTCCGGACGGCCCCGGACGATATCTGGATGACCTTGTCCGAAAGCGCGTTTTCCTTGATTTGTTTCGGCACGAGATGCCGGGCGGCGATTTCGAGTTTTTCCTCCTCGGTGTAACCGGGGAGATGGATAATCTCCATTCGGTCGCGGAAGGCGGGCTGGATGGGATCCAGGAGGTTGGCCGTCGTGATGAACATCACCTTGGACAGGTCGAACGGCACGGCCAGGTAATGATCCCGGAAGGAATTGTTCTGCTCCGGGTCCAGGACCTCGAGAAGCGCCGAAGACGGGTCGCCCCGGTAGTCGGCCCCGATTTTATCCACCTCGTCCATCATGAACACGGGATTGTTCGAGCCGGCCCGGCGCAGGCCCTGGATGATCCGGCCCGGCAGGGCCCCGACGTACGTCCGCCGGTGGCCTCGGATTTCGGCCTCGTCCCTTACCCCCCCCAGCGAGATGCGCAGAAATTCCCGGCCGAGAGCCCGGGCGATGGATTTTCCGAGCGACGTTTTGCCGACGCCCGGCGGTCCGACGAAACACAGGATCGGGCCCTTGATCCGCTTGGACAACTTCCGCACCGCCAGGTATTCGATGATCCGTTCCTTGACCTTGTCCAGGCCGAAGTGGTCTTCGTCGAGGATGGCCTTGGCCTTCTTGAGGTCGAGGTTGTCGATCGTACTCTTGGCCCAGGGCAGGGCGAATATCCAATCGAGGTAATTCCGGACGACCGTGGTCTCGGCCGACTCGGGATGCATTTGGAAGAGCCGGCTGATGTTTTTCTCGATTTCCTCCCGGACCTCGTCCGAGATCTTGAGTTTTTTCAGCTTGTCCTGAAAGCCCCTGATCTCCTCCTGCAGCTCGTTGCCCTCGCCCAATTCTTTTTGGATGGCCTTCATCTGCTGGCGGAGAAAATACTGGCGCTGGTGCTTGTCCATCTCACCCTTGGCCTCGGTCGAGATCCGCGACTGGACGTCGAGGATTTCGATCTCCTTGGCCAAGAAATCATAGACCTTCTTGAGGCGGGCAATCGGGTCGACAATCTCGAGGATCGATTGGGCTTCGGGCACCTTGAGTTCGAGGTTGGCCCCGGTCAGGTCGGCCAGTCGGCCGGGTTCCTCGACGTTTGAGGCGATGATCAGAACCTCGGGCGGGATGCTCTTGCCGAGCGAGGCGGCCTTTTCCAACCCCGACCGGACGTTGCGGACGAGGGCCTCGTTTTCGAGGGATTTTTCCAGGATTTCCGGCTCGGGGATTGGTTCGATTTCGGCGACGAAATGCCCGTTTTCCTCCTCGTACGTGCGAACGGCGGCCCGGGTCAGGCCCTGGGCCAGGATGCGGATCCGGCCGTCCGGGAGCTTCAGCATCCGCATGATCAGGGCGACCGTCCCCATCCGGAAGACTTCGTCCTGTTTGGGGTCCTCGGTTTCCATCTCCTTTTGCGTCAGGAGAAGGATCATCCGGTGGGAGGCGAGGGCCTCGTCGATCGCCGCCTTTGACTTCTCCCGGCCGACGAACAGCGGGACGATCATGTAGGGAAAAACGACGATGTCGCGCAGCAGAAGGATCGGAAGTTTGGCCGGAATATGGGGTTTGGAATCCCGGCCTTCGGCGAGGTCATCGCCCGAGTCGGATTGGAGGTCTTTTTCAGCCATTCGGTTCACTCCGTGGTTTTCGTGATGCGGACGATCCGGCCCCGGTCCTTCGTCCCGGGCCGTTTCGGAAGGACGATCGTCAGGACGCCGTTGTGGAGCGTCGCCCGGGCCCGGTCCGGGACGATAGACAGCGGCAGGGTCAGCGTCCGCCGGAACGGCCCGTACTCGCGCTCCAATCGGAAATAGCGCGTCCCCGCGGGCACGGCTGATTCCCTTTTCCGACCCTTGACCTCCAACCGGTTCGTCTGGAGGAAGATCTGAAGGTCCTCGGACCGCAAGCCCGACGCCTCCATCGCGACGATCAACGCCTTTTCGGTCTCGACCAGGTCGAGATGCGGAACCCAGCCTCCTTCCAGCTCCGGGATGTCAGCCCCGACGGCGCTCTTCCGAACGCGGATGACCGGGTGATTGCGTTTGATCATGCGACGTTCATAAATACGTCCCCTGTCCGCGTTTGTCAAATGGCCCGAACCGGGATCCGCCTATTTTTCCTTCAGGAGGGTTTCGAGTTCCTGTTTGAACTCCAGCACGTCGCGGAATTCGCGGTAGACCGAGGCGAACCGGACGTAGGCGACCTTGTCCAGATCTTTGAGCTTCTCCATGACCAGGGTCCCAACGTCGGACGCCTTCATCTCTTTTTCCGGCCGTTCCTGAAGCTTGGATTCGATCTCCTCGACGATTTCCTCGAACTTCGCCACGGGGATGGGGCGCTTTTCACAGGCTTTCAGGAGGCCGCGCAGGAGCTTTTGCCGGTCGAAGAGCTGCCGCGTGCCGTCCTTCTTGACGATCATGTAGGGAATTTCCTCGATCTTCTCGTAAGTCGTGAACCGGCGGGCGCAGGCGATGCACTCGCGCCTCCGCCGGATGGAAATCCCTTTCTTGCTCTCCCGCGAATCTATGACCTTGCTTTCCTCGTGGCCGCAAAAAGGACACTTCATGGATTCTTCGCCTCCCCGAGCCGTTTGATCTGGACCAGGCTCAGCCCATCTTTCCAAAGAAATAAAAAGCCGACCAGGCAGGTGACGATATACTGAACGGCGTGAAAAACGACGGTCAGGCCGCCGGCCTCGTTCGGATTCATTCCGAAGAGTTCGACCAGGCCTTGCTTGCTGAAGGCGTGATACCCCCCGACCATTCCCGGCGTCGGGATCGAGGCCCCGACCGCGGTCAGGAAAATGTAGGGAAACAGGAAGAAATAATTGAGGCGGAGGCCGAAAGCCAGGAAGAAAACCCAGTAGTAGAAGATGATGCCGAGCCAAACGACGAAGGATAGGGCGATGTAGGCGAGCAGGGTCCGGAAGGACCTTAAGCATTTCAGCCCGTCGATGAATTCATGAAGGAGCTCGAGGACTTTCGCCCGGAAACGTTCCGGAACGATCCGGACCCGGAGGACGGCCCCGGTCAGGGAGAGGGCCTTATCGCGGAAAAAAATGAACCCCAGGCAGACGGCCAGGAGCGCGGTCGCGACCGCGGCGCCGATGAGGCCCAGCACGGTCAGGTTTTTCAGGGAATCGGTCTCGATCTTGAAGATCGAGACATACAGCGGCCGGGCCAAAAGGAAAATACCCAGGAGGGCGCACATGGTGAAGACGTCGAAAATCCGCTCGACCACGACCGTGCCGATGGCGAATCCCGGCCGGCACTTCTCCTGGCGGGCGAGATAAAGCGGTTTGACCAGTTCCCCGATCCGCCCGGGGAAAATGTAGCTGACGGTGAAGCCGACGGCGTTGGCGGCGATCATGTTGTACAAGCGGACGTCCCGTTTCTCATGGACCATCAAGATTTTCCAGCGCAGGGCCCGGGTGAGCATGTGCAGGGGCGTAAGGAAAACGACCAGGAGGAACATTCCCCACCGGACGTTCGTTCGAAGATACCGGAAGGCCTCGTCCCAATCCATGCCCCGGATGAAGACGAAGAGGAGGACGGCGGTCAACGCCAAAACCAAAGCGAGCCGGATGGCATGTTTTCGGGTCATAATCGGAGGCATCTTATCACAACCCCCCGCCGCCCGGAAGGTCTTGAAAAAGGACGGGAAATCCGGTATATTCACCCCCTTCCGGTTGGGAAGTCGTCCAACGGCAGGACCCATGACTCTGGATCATGGTATCAAGGTTCGAATCCTTGCTTCCCAGCCACTTTTTTATCCCTTCCGGTTGACGGAGCGTCCGGATTCCGAGCGCAGGATGACCTGCCTCGTTTCCACGATTGGTCGGATAACCGCCGGGAAGAATAGCGGACGGCTTCAGGCGAAAGGCAGGGACGGGCTTCTCACCTCGGCCCCGTCCCAGCAATACGTGCACATCCGGTCCTTGGGAAGCCCGATCGCCGAAACCAAGTCCTCCAGGCGCTGGTACTTCAACGTGGTGAGGTTGAGGCGGCGCCGGATGCGTTCCACCATGGCCTCGAACTGGGGGGTCCGTTCGTCCGCGTAGGGAGACAAGTCCCCTGGCCGCTCGCCCTCCATTTCCCGGATCGCCCGGCGGGCGGCCAGGTCCATCTCGGAACGGGAGATGGAGAAGTTGAGGAACTTGCACCCATAAACGAGCGGCGGACAGGCCGGACGCATGTGGATTTCCACCGCCCCGGTGTCATAGAGGCGCTGGACGGTGTCCTTCAGCTGGGTTCCCCGGACGATGGAGTCCTCGCAAAAAAGAAACTTCTTCCCCTGGATGAGTTCCTTGATCGGGATCAATTTCATCCGGGCGACCAGGTCCCGGACATCCTGGTTCTGGGGCATGAAGCTCCGGGCCCAGGTCGGAGTGTACTTGACGAAGGGACGCCTGAAAGGAACGCCGGCCTCGGACGCGAACCCGAGGCCGTGACCGGCACCCGAGTCGGGAATTCCGGCCGCGAAGTCGATCGGGGCCGGGAACCGGCGGGCGAGCGCTTCTCCGCAACGGTTTCGGGCCGCCTCGACGTTGATCCCTTCGTAGCTGGAGGCAGGGAAGCCGTAGTACACCCACAGGAAGGCGCAGATCTGGAGGACATTGCCGGGCGCCTGGCGCGTCTCGGCGCCCTCGGGCGTCAGGAAGACGATTTCCCCGGGGCCGAGGTCGCGGACGACTTCGTAACCGAGGTTCGGGAAGGCGCAAGTTTCCATCGTCACGGCCCAGGCGCCGGCCTTGGACCCGAGGATGACGGGCGTCCGCCCGTATTTGTCCCGTCCGGCGTAGATGCCCTTGTCGGTCAGGACAAGAACCGAACAGGACCCCTCGACCGACTCCTGGAGGTTGCGGATCCCGGCCTCGAACGTGTCCTCCTGGTTGATGAGGGCGGCAGCCAGTTCCGTGGGATTGACTCCCCCGCCCATCGATTCGGCGAAATGGATGCGCCGCTCGCGGAAGACCCGGCGGACGAGGTCGTCGATATTCTTGACCGCGGCGACGGTGACGACAGCGAAGCGCCCGAGGTGAGAATGGATCACCACCGGCTGGTTGTCGGAATCGCTGATGACACCGATGCCGAGGTTCGTCTTCAGGCGGGAAAGGTCGGCTTCGAACTTCGCCCGGAACTGGGTGTTTTCGATGTTGTGAATCGCCTTGACCAGTCCCTCGGGCCGGACGACGGCGATCCCGCCCCGTTTCGTCCCGAGGTGGGAATGGTAATCGGTCCCGTAAAATAGGTCGGAAATATTCTCGGCCCGGCTCGCAACTCCGAAAAATCCGCCCATGGAGGCTCCTTTGCTCGAGTTCTCATTCTAATCCGATAGAATGCGGTGTCAAGAACGGCGACCGCCCGGCCGTCATTCGAACGCCCGGACGAGGGCCTGATGGTCGTCGGGGCCGATGGCCCCGACCGTTTGGAGGGTGTCGGCGATCCACCGTCCCTTGAATTTCATCCAGCCGTCGTTCCGCCGCGGGTCGGACCGCAGCGGCCGGGGAATGATCGCCGCCAGCCGGACCATTTCCTCAAGCGTCAGGCCGTCGGCGTCCTTCCCGAACCAATGCCGGGCCGCGGCTTGAACGCCATACACTCCCGGTCCCCATTCGATGACGTTCAAATAGATATGGAAGATGCGATCCTTGGATAACGCTCTTTCCAGACGACGGGCGATCAGGAATTCGCGGAGTTTGCGGACGAAGGATTTGGACGTGGACAGGTAGAGGTTCTTGGCCAATTGCTGGGTGACCGTGCTGCCGCCGCGGGCGAGGCGGCCTTCCCTGATGTCCCGCCGGATCGAAGCCTTGAGTTCCGCGTAATCGACGCCTTTATGGTCGTAAAAGGAGGCGTCTTCACTGACGAGAACACATTTTTTCAAAAGAGGGGGGATTTGATCGAAGGCGACCCAATCGATCCGGACGGGGGCGGCTTTTCGTTTTGTTCCGGACCGGGCCAAGCGAAGACGGATAAGGGACGTCGTTTTGGGATTTTTCGTTTTCAGGTCCGAGACGTCCGGCAGCGTCAGCCAGAGCGAACCGGAAAAAACGATAAGCAACGCCGCCGCGGAAGCGAGTATATACCCGAGAACATGCCTTTTGCCTCGTCGGGGCAGGCCGTTGTATTTTTTACGCATGGGAAGCGAAAGGGTCAGCGGGGGCGAAGGTGTCGGCGGCGGAAAAACCATAGGCCGGCCGCGAAATAGATCGCCGTCAGGATGATGATCCCGGCCAGCTCGAAGGAAATATCCCCGAGGCCGGCGTTGAAATTCAGTATCTTGTTGAACGCCTTGACCGTCAAGGCCACGGGCAGGAGATCGTTGGCGTAGAGCGTATGCGCATCGAATTTCAGAAAAGAAATCTTGGGCAGCGGGAACATGCTCTCGGAAAAGAACATCAGGAGAAAGAAGGGAAAAACGCCCACGGTCAGCAATTCGTAGATCGTCTTCATCCAGGCGGCTACGAGGAGGCTGATGGCGAAAACGGCAACCGTCGAAATCGCCCCGACCAGGAGGAACAGGAGGAGCGAACCGTTGCTTCGGTACCCGACCGACCAGGCCGACAAATAGGTCAAGGCCAGTGCCGCCGTCCCGATCAGGAGCTGGTTGAGGCCAACCGCCCCCAGGAACTCCCAAGACGTGAGCTTCGACATAAGAAGACGGGTGATCGTCCCCTTGTCCACTTCCTTGATGAGCGAAGCGGCGGCCGTGAACAGGACCATGATGATCGCTAGCACCAGCAACGCCGGGACATAGAGGTCGAAATCGCTCGGGCTCCGCCCGGCTCCGAGACCTTCGAATTCGATGGCCGCCGGAAGGTCGATTGCCTTGGCCGCGGCCACATAGGAATAAGCCACGAAGTCAGCAAATGAGGCCGCGACCATGAACCGCGCGCTGGATTCGTCCCCGACGTTCCTGAGGGGCGCCGTCTCGGGCGCGGCGGCGGCCGCCGGGCCGGCGATAAACGCGGAAAAACCTTCCGGGATCACGACCAAGAGGTCCGCATCCCTGTTCTTCAACAGGCGCTTGCCCTCCTCGATCGATTCTGTCGTCCGGATTTTGAAGACGGGCTTCCCGTCCGGATAGGTCGTCTTAGCCCACACGGCCTCGAGTTCCTCCCCGGCCCGCAGTTCCTTCCCGTTCGCCGCAAGCACCGGCCGGTCCCGGTCGAGGACGAGCAAACCATAGCTCGGACTGGTCGCCCCGAAATAGGCGTACATGACGTAAACGAAAAACGGACCGAAAACCAGGGCCAGGACCAGGATTTTCCACTCGCGCAGGTTCTCCTTAAATGTTTTTCCCAGGCAGGCAAGCATTTTGGCCATGGCTATTCCCGCAATCCCCGTCCCGTGAGCCGGATGAAAACGTCTTCCAGGGTTTTCGGACGGACCCGGAGATTCTTCAGATGGAGCCCGCGGCTTTTGACGACCTGGAGGATGACGGGGAGAATTCCCGCCGTTCCGGACGTGACCAGGGTCAGAGTCCTGTCTTTGACCGTCGCCGCGCCCTCTCCCGCCGGAAACGAAAGATGGGGCAGGAGCGCGGTCCGGACATCCTCGGCCAGTTCGACCTCGATCAAGTCACCCTCACCAAGCCGGTTCTTGATGGCCTCGATGGTGTCCAAAATAAGAAGCCGGCCGTAGTCGATGATGCAGACGCGGTCGGAAAGCTTTTCCGCCTCCTCCATGT